>JAGBFY010000623.1 GCA_017936245.1 Kiritimatiellia bacterium | reverse complement strand
CCACCACCAAGTCCACACATTGCAGACTTCTGGCTCATGCAGCCCGCCGCCATCGCCGCCGCACCCATCCATGCGGCGCCAGTTAAAAATTCACGTCTGTTCTGGTTCATGTTAAAGGTATTCCTTTCTTTTTGATTGCCTATTTTACCATAAAAGTATCATTCCGAAACGGTCTACCCTCACCTTATGATGATGCGGTATTGGAAACTTGGAGGAGCGACCAATGCATCAATGGAAGGATTCAATGGCAAGATGCACTGGCTTATCAAGCAGGCCTTTGGTTTCAGAGACTTCAAAGATATTTGACCTGCCTTCAACCAACATCAGGAAGAAACTTTAAGCCGCTCTCACGAATAATGAAGAAGAGCCCATTTTCTTTTCAGCGGTTAGATCTTCCTGCTTGCTGCCCACTTTCGCCACGGCCGACACTCTCAGACATTGATGAAGCGTCTAGGCGGAGTGTTTCGCCACCATCTTCAACATCAAAGTGTTTCATCCGTTCGTACGGTGTTTTATTGGGCTGATGCAGTGTAAGTTTCAGTCTGCCGTCAAAAACCAGCGCTCCCGACAAGATTGCAGAAGTGGGTCGGCATCAGGCATAGATCTTTATTGTTCGAGGATCAGGGCATAGTCCATACCCGGAATAGACACACCGTCCACGATGGTCGGCGCATCGTTGTAGTTGACATACATTTTCGCGCCGTTTGAATAAGTGACACGGAATACACCATCGGCAAGCATCTCATGGCGCTCCATGAACGTTAACTGCAGCGCGTTGCGGCGCATGTATTCATCATGCCCTTCCTTCATCCATCTGACGCCCTGGCGCATCTTCCCGTCCGTAGTCGCCTCAAGGTCCCATGTTCCCATGCTGGGCGGCCTGCCTGTCACGAACCAGCTGTGCCAGTAGAATGTCGGACGCCCTCCGAATTCCGAGAGTTTCAGAGAATAGCGTTTGTCCGGGTTCGCCGGACAGTTTATCATCGTGCGGAACGGCGTGGAGACGATGATACCGTGATAGACAAGCTGCCATAGCGGAATGTAGCCGTCTACCATCGCGTTCTTCGGCGGATCGAACGGTTTGCACCACTGCACGGTGAGGGCGGATTCGCACGTCCGCGAACAGAAGTCGTACGCGCCTTCCGACGCCGCGCCGCCGAACGTCTCGCCCAGCTCGCGCATGATGTTGTTCTCCCATACGGCACGCTGAGCGTTGTTCAGGCGGTGGCGCACGTCGGGACACGGAAAGAGCGGGCGCGACGTCGTTACGTCGACATAGAACATGCCGCGGAATCCGAGCGTTGCCATCTCGGCGCACTGCTTCGGGCAGAACCTTTCATACGCCCTCTGCGGACACATCGTATAGAGCCGTCCTCCGCTCCACGACGTTTTGCCGCGCTTGAGCGTTCCGTCCAGATTCTTTTCGACAACATACTCTGAATCCCAAGTGTCAGCAATCAGATAACAATCGCGGAATGACGAATGTCCGACAATCTGATATCCCTTAGACTGCGCATAAGCGACTGCCTCCTTCAGCTTCGACTCGCCGCCCAAAGACGGCTCGACGGGGAATATCTGCGGGAAAGCTCCGTCGTGTCCGCCCTTGTTCCATCCGACAAGACAGAACTCCGCGCCTCCGACGCCCTGTCTAACGGACTCATCGACGATTTCCTTCACACGCTCGAACGTTACGACAGCCTTCACGGGCGGCTCGTTACGAATAACCTGCTCCATCACGGGACTAGGCGCAGGCTTCCACGCCTGCCGGATGCGGACCTCTATATTCGTCACAGCGTAGGCGAGAGCCGGATTGGACCTGATCTTCTCCGCGAGAGGCACAGCCGCACCGCGAGTGAGCTGATATTTGCGGTAGCACCGCGCAATGCCGGAGTAGTCGGCATCGTCTCCTTTCAGAAAATGGTAGTCTATGCGGATATCCTCATAAAGTTCGATATCCTTCTCCGCCTGGAACACCGCGCTCTGGGAATAGACGCCGCCCGCTGCATTCACCGAAGCGCACAGAGAGTGCGGCATCCCGGTGATGATTGCGCAGTATGTTGAGCGCAGCGTCTTCATCCCGAACATCGGCATGAACATATGCCAGCTCTCGAAGACCCTACCGTTGTCGAGTCTGTATGTTCCGAACGTGTTGTTCGGCATCACCCAGTAGCCGTCTTCGCCCTTCCGTGCAGTGGCGAAGTCCGGCGTCACGGTGACGCTCTTGAAGTTTGCCGGAACCTTCTCTTTCGGCCAGACAAACCGGACAACACCGTCCGTCTCCGGAACTTCCGCCTTTTCAACGGTCTTTGTCCCGTCCGTCAGCGCGGTCTCAACCGTTATGATCGCGGCTAAAAATGCAATTGCAGTCACCATATATAATCTCCTTGGAAGGTTTGTGCTATCCTCAACTCCATACCGATCTCTTCACGGCATCATGAAGGCCAATCCTACACTTCGTTTTTGCATGCACCTCCAACAAAAGGGAAGCAGGCATCCCAAAGCTCGACTCCAGGATTCGTTGCCTTGACCAAAGTCCTCTGTCCCCCAATATATCATTGTCGCATTTCTTTTCACCTTCTTGCTTGGAGTCCACTTTCGCCACAGCCGACACTCTCAGACATTGATGAAGCGTCTAGGCGGAGTGTTTCGCCACCATCTTCAACATCAAAAAGTTTCATCCGTTCATACGGTGTTTTATTAGGCTGATGCAGTGTAAGTTTAAGCGCTCCGTCAAAGGTCTTGAACAGCATGCCATGTCCGCCGTTGCGCCCGAAGAATACAGAATCCTTCGTCCATTGCCCGCTGAGCCGCCCTGATTTTGATGTTCGGCAAAGTACGCAATACCCCTTACCTTTAACACCGTTCGACCAGATCATATGGAGCGCTCCGCTTTTTTCAGAACGGTAGAAGAATGGTCCGTCAGTAACACGGCCCGCCCCCGGCATGGCATCCGCAGCGGCAAACATCACAACCGGTTCTGATGCCAATCCCGAAAGATCCTCTTTCAATGCCGCGTAACACATCCGTCCGATTTTCGTTTGTACCCATTCATGGCAGAAAACAATGTATGGCATTCCGTTTTCGACCACCAGAGTACCATCCAGACACACCCAGTCTTTCGGTGTAACAGGACCATTTGAAACAGGACGGAACTCACCGTCAGGAGTATGCGAACTGAAAATCCATGTTCCTCTCGGATGGATTCTGCTGACATCCACGCCCTCGGCCATAGGATTCACCTCACGCACGCCATCCTCCTCTGTGATGGTGACGAAAAGGTAATACTTCCCTTTGTACTTATGCACTTCCGGAGCCCAAACCGCAGTACACTTCACACCGGCAGGAATCGAAAGCACCCTTTTCTTTTCCGTCCATGTCTCAAGGTCATTGCTTGTGCGCACAAACACTCCATCGCCGCCGTACCAGGGCTTCGATTCATAAAGATAATAAACGCCGTCATGCGGAAGCACAAAGGGATCACGAATCTGGAAATCATCGCGGCTATCCGCGAATGCTGCAAACGCACAAAAGGCGACTGATACAAGTGTTTTTGTTCTAAAGGTCATTTTCGTTTTTCTCCACTTTTCCTAATTCAGCATTCTCGAGGTCACCCGATGAGCTGTATTCGTGAGCGATGAATGACCGGCGGTATCACTATCACCAGTAAAATATATCGTCGGAAGCGCCTCTACCGAAGAGAGGCATGCAACCATTCCTATCAATGCGAGGGAAAAGAATAATCTTCCATTTCGGCTCTTAGCCTGCATTTTCTTTTTATTCATGACAACTCCTCGTTTTTTAATCACAAAAATAATCACTTGATATCGAAAAAGTAAACCTGACGGGAACCTTCATGGACTGAATTGAAGGCAATCTGCCTGCCGTCAGGACTGACGTAACCGCATACGGCTTTCCCCAATCCGGGAATGGAGCAGTCTCTTGCGCATCAACCGCAAAACGCTGAAAGCCGTCGTCAGTGCCGCAAAATACTTAAACTTCATTATAAGTTCGCCCTCTCTTTGCAAATTTTGATTGGATTATAGCATAACCGATAGTTCAAAGCAACACAGCCACCGCAGCACAACATTATTGTCACCACCCCCGGGCTTTCCACCGTATCTACCGGATTATTCGGTATGACACAGCGTCGACGGATGGCTTAATCACCGTACAGCCGTTTTCGGTGTAGGGAGACTCGATTCTCATAACGGAGCAATCCTCGCCGAGAACCTCTATCTTTCCCGCCTCATACGGCAGCATAATGCGCTTTGCGCCAAAAGGAATCACTTCTTCAGCCCCCGTTCCAGACGGACGGCGAACGCAGATTCCGTCCGTCGCGCATCCGGGAAGCCAAGTGAACACACCCCGTCCGTTGACATATGAATAATCTGGAGATACGGCATACTCGGCTCGATGCCCATCAATCTCTCCTATCCACACACGAACTTTTCCGTCACCGGAAACGGCATAAAGTCCGCCGGGCGGCAGAACTATCTTTTCACCATTGACCTCACATGAAAGGCCGGATTTCGGTGAACCGTTGACCACGGTCACGGTTCCGTCAGAATAGCGCACCACAGGCTGCATAAGATCGCAATTTTCCGAAAGCAAAGCCTCCTCAGTGGAGAGCAGGCGACCGTCACGCGAAACGTAAGATATCGACATTGCCAATACCTGCGTGTATTTCGTCGCGATCGCCTGTATAAGATAGTAGCTCCGGAATTCTTCTTCACCTACAGCCACGTTTTCATAATGGCGTTGCGCCGCATGCCTCTCCGGAAGAAGATAGCCCGGATGCCCGAACGCGACCGTCGCCGCAAAGAAACGGTCAAGCGCAATACGCCGGTCCGCAGGCTTCGTACCGGGCGTATTGTAGAAATGCGCATCGATCATCCCCATTCCGAAATTGCACTCCAAGGGATGCATTCTCAAAAGATCAAAGTCGACAAGCCAAGGCCCTGACGCAAGGTCGTAAACCCTGTCCTGCGCGTAATTACCGTCAGTAAGCCCCGAATAGAACCAGTGGGCCGGGCCCTCAGAATAGACAGGACCATTCCATATCTTCTTTTGAAGAAGCATAATCTCGCCCCAGGCGTAAAAGCCGGCCGCAAACGTTCCCGCACCGGGCACGCGGTGGTCGTAATCCGTCGCGTCCCACGGCCGCATATTGGTATGAACATCGCAGTAGCCGCAGTTGAAGCGGAACTTGCGCTGAACTTCAGGAGCGATCTTTTCGCACATCGAAACCGCCCATGCCGGCTTTGATCGCCATCAGCGGCGCCACGCGGGCGTGAGCAGACACTCGCGATCCCAGTCGCGGCGCATTATATTATCCTCGCTCCAATATTCATTAACGGTAGCGAGGTCGATATAGTTATTGTACGGTCCGTACACGTAACCGAGCTCGTCTATCATCGTCCTTGTGTACTCCGACTGCGCCTCGTCTCCACCGCGGGCCGGTTCCGTCCTGGTGCGGAAGGCGTAACTCTGCTCTTCATTCCTCCGCCACATCGTCTCATGGTCGGTGACAATAACCTTGGATATCCCACGCCGTTTGAGCGAACGCCAATATGCCAAATCCTTCTCCCGGTCGACAACACCGTACTGCCGCCAGAGATGAGATCCTGTTACATGTTTCCATGGCGACGGCGGATTGGGAATCTTCGGAAGAACGGCTGATACACTCGAACCCAAAGACCAGATGAAACGTTCATAAACGGCATTGCGCTTTCCGTCGGTCTTACGGAGATACCGCACACCTCCGTTCAATGCGGCGGCATTTGAGACCGCAAAGATCGTTGAAGCGTTGGACTGCGTCCAGTCTGGCGTGGCCGCCGCAAAGACGATACCGGATCCGGTTCTCCAGCCAATGACGACAGGACGGGCTTCACGCGACTTTTCACGGTACGTGTAAAAAGGAAATACGCTCCGGACGGCATCGGACGGAACGCCTTCCATTATGCCGAAGCGGACTTCTGCCGTCGACTCCGCTTCCCCCTGAACCTCAACATCGGCAATAAGCGTATTTCCGCGTCTGGAAAAGCGCACCTTTGCACCGGAAGCGGCCGAATCCGGAAATACGCCGCCGCCGCGCGCGAGGGAAATCCAATCACCCTTTCCAATCCTGAACGCCAAATCATCCCAACGGGCAGCATTTCCTTCAGGCAGGCGAAATTCAAGTGACGGGTTTTCCTTCTCAAATGCCGAAGGAGGGAGAACCGTATCTTCAGATACTGGAAACGGAAGCCTTCCTTCTCCTGCATTCATCCCCTGGGAAGCTTTTGGGAAAAGAACATATCCACGCTTTGGACGAGCCTCAAACGACAATGGCCTCCATTCCTCTTTGAATACGGCCAGAGAATTGAAATCAAGTTCACGAAATGCCTTATTCCAACCGCCATGGACACAAAATCCGTCAAACTTGCATCCTAATTTCGCACGCGGCTGGAGTTTATGCGGAACCCGTCCATGGAACTTGTACCATCCCTTATGATGAACGTGACCGAGGTTGACGGAAAAACGCTTGCCGGCAAGGTCGATAAACTGGAGATCGATCGTCACCGACGGCGTTGAAGGATCGCGTCCGAAAACATTGTTGCCGAAAACCCAGCAGCTTACGGCATCGAAATCGTTGGTGACGGGAATCGGCTCGGGAGGACGCACAAAAACCCTGGGCTTATCCTTGCCTCCGAGCGAGCGGTAGCGCAAACGGGCGACACCGTCACCGAAAAGAAGCCTCGCAGTCGCCCGAGTGAAGGTAGCCTCGGCATTCTCGCCGGAAACCCGCCACCCCTTCCCGGTCGTCAACGCGCAAAGCGCCGGGCGGTCGTCGACCGTCCGTCCTGCCCAGTCCATTTCATACGGGCGGCGGGAGTCGGCAAAAGCCGAAAGCACTCCCACCGTCAAAAGTGTCACCAAAATCCGCATTATTTAGCGCCTGTCGTGCACTTCACACGGAAACCGTACATAGCCAAATTCTTATTATAAATGACGTTATGTCTGTAAGCGGAACGAGTTCCACCAGACTTATCGGTCCATGAGCCACCCCTAATAATGTGCCTACGCCTTGTGCCTCCACCGGTTGCGCTATCATCGATGTCTGAGCTTTTCATAATCGGCTTTCCCTCTGCACTGCTGATATCAGCTTTATACATATCAATACACCATTCAGCAACATTTCCATGCATATCATAAAGCCCGAAATTATTTTTGTTGTAAGAACCGACAATTGCAGTGGCATTAGCAGGCGTTAGAGATGCAGAATTAGCAGGGGGCGTTTCCCCATTCATTGATATTGTCGTATTTTTCCCGTCTTCTTGATTGTATAGATATCGCCCAGGAACATACTTATCGATTTCAATAACAGCTCCGTCCCCCCAATAACCTTCGCCATTTCCAGCACGGCACGCATATTCCCATTCGGCTTCACCAGGAAGATCAAAGTCAATCATACCACCGGAAAGCGTCCGCAAAGCTGCCATAAAGGATCCTTCGCATGGATTTTCTGGAACCTGATTTGCGTAATCCTCGCTTTGAAAGACAGTACGAATCATCTGATATGAAACACACTCCACCGGACGCATTGCACCTTCGGTTGTGAACTTTGAGGGATTTTCCCCCTTAACCAACGTCCATTGAGCTTGAGTTACTTCGAAAACACCCATGTAATAATCATTATTTAACCTGGCAGTGTGTATTGTCTCATTGTTCTGCTTAGAAGGTTCCGCCACGCTGCCCATCGTGAAGACGGCACCGTTGGCGGGAATCTTGCGCATCACCAGGCGCGTCGTGCGGTAGTCGGGATTCGTCAGAAGTCCGCCCGGTAGGAACTCTTCTGCCGGATAATACGAAATGCGCTGACTGGAGATAGCCGCAAGGTCGAACACCATGTAATCGGGAGCTGCGTTCGTTGCCCAAGCCGTCACAACGGCACGAGCTCCGTTTGCAGGCACACGGCTGTCAACCCAAGCGCTGCGGTCTGGACGCCATGTAATCGTATGCACAGTGTCGGCTTCACCTTCCACCACTTTCCACACGTCTCCCGTCGGCACGCCGGAAAGAACACCGGAAATATTCTCTCCGCCGATCGACACCCAGGCTCCATCTGTAGTGTTCGTCTGAATATCGAGCGTCACTACTGCCGGCGCATTTGCAAGCTTGTAGGTTATGGTGACTGTGCGGTCCTGCGCCTGCGACATCGTGACATCAGATACCGACGGCACAATCGCAGCTCCAAAGGCAAGAGCCGGAGCGGCAACACATACAGACAGAAGAGTCTTTGCGAATTGTTCTTTCATTATTTTTCTCCTTTTTGAAATGGGTTTAACGTAAAATCATATACATACCAATTGGCTTGCTGGCATCAAGACCAGAAGTATTGGATTCCATGCGGCTGACACCTGAAAAGCAAACTTCAGCATCAGACAGATACATACCGCTGGCTCTGCCAGACAGCACAAGATCTGCGGGATCAGAGTTTCCTGAATAGCATACGGTCTCTATCGGTGCCTGCTTCAGATAGACATAGTCCTCTGCAAGTACCGTTAGGGAAACCAGTGCAACCATCACGATGGATAGCAGCTTTATCATTATGGCGACCTCCTTTTCTGTTAGTTTCATTTAGGTTGACGCACTACCAAACCAGTATCGGTATCATCAACATCAAAAAATGCAATACGCTCGTAGCCACGGCGTTCCGGCTGGTGAATCACCAGCTTGAGCTGTCCTTCAAAAGTACGGAACAGCATGCCATGACCGCCATTCTTCTCGAAAATCATCCGCTGGTTGATCCACGGTCCCTCGGCTCTGCCGGTTGCTGATTCACAACTGAATACAGTATAGTTCTTTTTGTAGAACGGACTCCAGATCATATAAAGCCTGCCGGTCTTCGGCGAACGGTAGCAGAAACAGCCGTCCGTGACATGCCCCGCGCCGGGACCGGCGGCGCGAGACTCGAAAAGAACCTTCGGCTCTGCGATAAAACGGGAAAGATCAGGCGACATTTCCGCAATGTCGACACGACCCCATTTCGTCTGAACCCACTCATGACAGAATACCATATAAGGCTTCCCTTCATCAACAAGCAGCGTTCCGTCAAGAGCCATCCAATTTCGTGGAGTTAGCGATCCGTCCGAAACCGGCTCAAATGGACCAAGAGGAGAATCTGCCTTGTAAACCCAAGTTCCGCGTCGACCGGGCTTTATGTTATCTGTTGGCTTCCAGTTTGGATCGTCAGAAAGAATTGGGATATTGTCTTCGGGCGATGGATAGAACGACAAAGTAGTGAAGAGATAGTACGCGCCGTTATACTTAAACACTTCAGGTGCCCATACAGTACGGCATCGAATGTTCGTAGGAACACTCATTACTTCTTTGAGAGGCGACCATGTTTCTAAATCCTTAGATGTACGGACATTCACACCTCGTGCAAACGGCACATCAAAATATGGAGACTTTGTCTCATAAAGATAGTACGTCTTCGTGTCAGGATCTGCAAAGACAAACGGGTCTCGAATGCGAAATTCACTGCGATGCACAGGGCGTTTGTACTGCAGCTCGAGCGCCTTGAGTTTTTCGACAACGCCATCCGGATCCGAGGTGCGTATGTACTTGGCGCCAAGCTCAACCGCAGCCTGAACATCCACGAGATTGGTGCAATTGAAGATCATCTTTACGCCGGAATCGTGAAGCGGAATGTCAAACGCATCTCCAAGCACGGATGACGTCTCCACATATTCAGCCCCTGCTTCCATTGCACGATACGCATGTGTCTTCCATTCGAGACGGAACGGACGCAAACGTATTTCCCGGGCTTCATCTACAATCTTGCGATCTTTTACCCGTACAAGAGACTCCTCGGGTTGTTCAGGGGCCATCCATGTTGCAGCGGCACGGAATTCCCCTGCTCGCAACTCGATGACATTACACCCCTGTTTGAGGCGGACTCCTTTCCATTCCACCTTCTTTACGGAATCAGGCTTTGCGCTTCCGATTTTATCACCGTTCACATAAAGCCCGACTTCTCCAACATTTGAAAATCCCAGCACATCAACACGCATTGCATCGGCACGAGTCATCCGTGTGCCGCAAAGATGCAGAACCGGCTCTTTGCTCCAGTTCGCCTTATAAAACCAAAATGCATCTTTACGCGTCTTATGATCACGACAGACAAGCCCCTTGTCGTTTATTCCGTCATGATCGCCTTCCGTACGATTATCGGCCGCCGTATCGAACATCATCCATGCAAACGTTCCCCAGATGCCGGAAGCATCCTTCATTTGACGATAGGCGGTCACATGATGGCGTGTCTGATATTCCTCAGGATGGAAACGCGCAGATGTACGCGGACGCTTCACCGGATTTGTGTGGTGGTACACCGAGGCACCGGCTCCATACTCACTTATCGATACCGCCTTTCGACCTGACGCCGCCAAATGGCGCTTGATTTCCGCGGCGTGTCCGTCAGACTCGCCACGCGACCAGCCTGGATAGATGTTGATTCCGAGAGCGTCCGGAACACGATTCAATGCCATCTGGTCGATACGGCAGGTGGCGGCGACCATAGGCCGCTTCGGATCAAGCCCGCGCAAAATCCCCCGCGCATCTCTCAGAAGTTTTAGAACGAACGGCTCATCCTTCCTCTCGACATGAAGTTCATTATACAAGCTCCACATTACAATGGAAGGATGGTTGCCGAGTTGCGCATGCATCTCCCTGAGGCACTGAAGGTAGTTTTCCCGGTAAGCCGCCGTCGGCGAAACAAAATCCGTGGCCGGGAGTTCACACCATGCGAGGAGGCCTTGCTTATCGCACTCGGCATACAGGTTATCGCTGTGCGGATAGTGAGCCGTTCTCACGCCATCCGCACCCATTTCCTTTATTACAGACACCGCCTCTCGCTCGTCATCACGCGAAATCGCCCAGCCTTTGCCCTTCTTATCCTGATGATAATTGACTCCGCGGATTTGGCGTTTTTTGCCGTTGAGATAGAAGTGTCCGTCGGCACGGAATTCAACCGTACGAAAACCGAACTGTTCTTCAACGGTATCAACCCACGTCCCCTTACGGACGGTTGTGCGCAGAGTGTAGAGATTGGGAGTCTCGGGCGACCACAGTTTCGGAGCGGGAATAATAAGTTCATCGCCCGCAGCCTTGATATCCGTGCCGACAATCTCATGTGCAATCTCGGCTTCTTCCGCACCGCTAATGAGCGTCCTTACTTTCACGCGACCGGTTTTTGCATCTGCCGAAATGGCAACGCCAGGGCCGCCGTACACGGTTGGATCGATGCACACGGGATCGGTCTCGATAAGTTTCACTTCCCGGTAGAGACCTCCGAAAACCGTATAATCCGCTGCATTCGGCAGATCGTCAAAATCGTAATAGTTATCGACGACAATATCAAGCGTATTCGGTCCATTAGGACGTATCCATTCAGTGAGCTCGAAACAAAATCCTGTCACGGATCCTTTATGCCGCCCGACGATCTCGCCGTTGACCGCCACTGTTGCATTTACTGCCGCACCGCCGCATTTTACGAAAAGTCGGCGAGCCGGAGCGATATCAGGAAGTTTATGCGAATAAGTTACACTCTTTCGAACTATTCCTGGCGCACCGACAGAGTTGTGGTGATGGCGATACTTAAGCCCGTTGGGACCGTCAGCTCCATCTTCGGCATTCCATGTATGCGGAACAGCAACCGGAACGCCGTTTGCCATCCAACCATCGGAAAGCACCCGTTCGACACGTCCTGCACTCGCAGGCATGGATGAACGATTGAGCCGGAGCGCATCTCCCTGATCTTCGACATCAAAAAGCTTCATCCGCTCATACGGTGTTTTATTAGGTTGATGGAGTGTTAGTTTAAGCTTGCCGTCAAAGGTCTTGAACAGCATACCATGTCCACCGTCACGCCCGAAGAGCACGGAATCCTTTGTCCAAGGTCCGCTTATATTGCCCGATTTTGACGTCCGGCAAAGCACGCAATACCCCTTGCCCTTTACGACATTCGACCAGATCATGTGGAGGGCTCCACTTTTTTCCGAACGGTAAAGGAACGGTCCGTCAGTAACACGACCGGCACCGGGCATGGCATCGGACGCTGCGAACATCACAACCGGTTCAGAAGCCAATCCCGAAAGATCCTCCTTCAGTTCAGCATAACACATCCGTCCGATTTTCGTCTGCACCCACTCATGGCAGAAAACAATGTAAGGCTTGCCGTTTTCGACCACCAGCGTACCATCCAGGCATACCCAATCCTTTGGTGTCACCGGTCCATTTGAAACCGGGATGAATTCACCATCAGGCGTATACGAAGAGAATATCCATGTTCCTCTCGGATGAATTCTGCCGAGGTCGACTCCTTCAGCCATAGGCTTTACTTCGCGCACGCCATCTTCTTCGGTGATGGTGACGAAAAGGTAATACTTCCCATTGAACTTATGCACTTCCGGAGCCCAAACAGCAGTGCACTTTACTCCGGCAGGAATCGAAAGAACCCGTTTCTTTTCCGTCCATGTTTCAAGGTCGTTGCTTGTGCGTACAAACACTCCGTCGCCGCCATACCAGGGCTTCGATTCATAAAGATAATAAATGCCGCCTTCCGGAACCACGAAAGGATCACGGATCTGAAAATCATCTCGACTGTCGGAAAATGCAGCGAACGAGCAAATGGCGGCTAATATTATTGAACAAAGATTTTTCATAGATATCACTATTCCTTAGACGACATTGGGTAAAGTCTCAATACCTGAAGCGAATGGGCGGGGGCCGTCACGGGAAATGCAATTGGAACAATATCTTCCCTCGGCGCCACAGCACACGGATTTTCAAGTGTGTTTTCGGCGTATGGATGCGGTGAGGTTAGTATCGTACGCTTTGCATAGGGCTTGAAAGACCTGTTGATCACCTTGAGATCAATCATGCGCTGTTCCTTGGCATAATTGACTATTTTGACAACCACCTCTTCACCATCCTGCAGTGCATTTGCGAAAATCGCTTTCTGCTTAACAGGACGATTGTCGTAATCGGTAATACATTCGGGTGCTTCAACCCTGCAATCGAGAAGAACAGGTGAATAATTCTCCCCAAACATCTTCTGAACGTAGTACGATGGCGTACCATAACAACGCGAAGAATCTGCATATATGCCAATCGGATGAGAGGACGGCATATTGGCATTGCTCAAAAGAGAGGCTTCGTGCATAAGTGTGGGTGCGTAGGTGGGTAAATGACGGTCGTCGAGAGAG
>JAGBFY010000622.1 GCA_017936245.1 Kiritimatiellia bacterium | reverse complement strand
GGACGCTTCATCGTATCAAGCCTTCTCACGAGCGATGACCCGGATTCGAAAGCCCCACCCCATCCCGCCTCGTTGCCGAGAGACCACATCACGACGCTTGGATGGTTTCCGGTATTGCGGACCATCCGTTCGAGACGGTCATGCACCGGCGACACCCATTCAGGGCAATCCCCAGGAAGCACACACTTGTGGTAGGACAACCCGTGGCTTTCAATGTTCGCCTCCGCCACGACCGCCAGCCCGAAGCGATCGCATATCTCATACCAGAGCGGATGTTGGGTGTAATGGCTGCAGCGGACGGCGTTGAAATTGTGCTTCTTCATCAGTTCGGCGTCACGCAGCATCATTTCGCGCGTTACGGCCCGGAAGCGAAGCGAGTCGATCTCATGCCGGTTCACCCCTTGGAACTTGAAAGGACTTCCGTTAATGCAATACACGCCGTTTTTAACCTCAGAACGGCAAAGCGCCGTACGGAAATGTCGGATATCCAGGATTTTCCCAGAACCGTCCCGAAGCACCACGCGCACAGGAACGAGAGACGGCGATTCCGGATTCCATTCGGGAAACGAACCGGAGCGAAGCTCGGCATCCACACGCCGAGCCGCTGATTTGCTTTCCGATACGCCTCCTGCGGAAAATTCGACCGCGCCCCCTTCCGGCGGATTGGCAACAGCCACTGTAGCGGAAATGCGTTTTGCATCGATATCCGACGAAAGCGTCACATCAGCAATATGCGACTTCGGAACCGAATAGAGAAATGTCTCCCGATAGATCCCGGAGACACGCCAGGCATCATGGTCCTCAAGATACGTCCCGGCCGCATACTTGAACACCTGAAGCGCAAGCAGATTCCCCTTATTGCGCACATGCGGTGTAAGATCGAATTCCGCTGCATCCGTAGCGCCCTGCGAAAAGCCCACGAACGTTCCGTTGCACCAGACCGCAAGAGCAGCCTGCGCCGCACCTATCCAAAGCCGGACCTCCCGTCCGCTCCAACCATCCGGCAGATCAAAGCTTCGGCGCAGACGCGCAGTCGGGTTAGGCTCGGAGACGACGGTCCATCCCGGCTGTGTGGAAGCCGGCGAGGAAGACAGCGGCACATGCGGCGGACTGTCCTTCGGAAACGTCCATCCGGAATTGATATATATCGGTGTGCCCTTGCCAAGGCCCTCCCACGAAGCGGGAAGGTCTATGCGCTCCCAGGCGGAATCATCAAACGATGGACGTTCGTAACCTTCCAGCATGGCGGGAAAATCCGCTTTGGGGCGCCAAAGCCATCGCCAGCCTTTGCTCAAGTCAACACGCCAATCATCAATGTCGAAAAGCCATTCGTCCTTTCCGATCTCAAGCCGACGCGACGGCCACGACGGTGAGCGCGGCGGCAGTTTTCCGACGGAAAACGCACCGGGATCCTCCAGCATCCGCCGAATTGAGCCGGACGAACCGTTCGGAACCTTTGGCTGGACACGGTGAAACACAATATCGCCCTTCGGGGAAAGGAGCACCAAATCAAACCCCTCGCGCACACACGATGCAGGTTTTGCCGACACTGAACCGCTGTCAGAGACAGAGAATGATTCAAGCTCGACTCCGCCCTGTGAAATATGGCGTGTCGTTCCGATCAGTGTGAATCCATTCCTGTTCCGGGGCGTGATGCGCAGCAGCCGCGTATCACCCGGCGGCACCTCCAGCACAACACGTCCTCCATCGGCGCAGACAAGCTCTCCGCGCCAGAAATCCCACACCGCACAGTTCTTCACGTCAAGAACCGCCAGCTGCATACGATTCGTGTCAAAATTAGAAAACGCCTTGACCTGCCAATCTCCCCATTTGCGGCGGAAGTCCACCGCAGCGGTGAAGAGGGAATCCGGATTCCGGCGTCCGGTCCCGGATGGCAGCACATTCAATGTCGGCAATGCCTTGCGCAGCATATCGACACGAGCTGGGTCAAGAGCGGCGACCTCATCGCCAAGCGTGAGAGGGACTCCAAAAAGCGAAGTGAGCGATACACGGGTGCGGGCCTGCGCCAGATTGGAGAAAGGTTCGCGCAAGACAAGATTGTCCATGTCGCACCAGAGCTTTCGCCCATGCAACCCGGAATACTTGAGAAACCGGTCCACCCCCTCACGCATAAAGTCATCCCACTTCCACACATCCGCACCGACACGCGCGGCATCGAACAGGTCTGGAGCCGTCTCGACGGTATCGTCCGTTTCTCCAGAGCACGAAAGCAGATACGTATCAGGTCCAACCGCCTTGCGTCCGGCATCTATCATCCGACGCAAGATTGCACGCGCATCGCCCAATTCCGGACGCGCCAGCGAAGCGCGTTCCTCATCGAACACAAGCATGGCATGCGGCAGCGTATCCCATTTGAACGCCTCATACCCCCATGACCTGTATGTACGAAAAAGCTCCGGCACGTACTCTTCGCAGAATCCCTTCGCAGTGGGATCTCCCCATACGGGACCGCACCACCGCATTCCGTACGGGAGCATCCACTCCGGACGGGACACGAAGAGCGCGTTTGTCTTCACATCACTGACGACCGACACCCAAAGCGCAGGGATAAAGCCCGTATCCTTGAGATCTTTGGCAAGCGTGGCAAGCCCTCGCGGATACACACTGCGCCGAGGAGTCAGCACATCCTCACCCTCTTGCGAACCGCATTTGAATCCTGCATGATCCCATTCCCAGTCAACCCAGAGCACCGGCTTTTCCGAAAGGCAGTCACCGAACGCCGCATTGAAATCACGGGCATTGCGCAGAACAGCATCCTCTCCCGCTCCGAAACGCAAGGCGTACCATGTCATCCAGCCGACAGGCGGTGCGCTGAAACCGCCGCGTACAGAATGCCGGTCACGGAAATCAGATACGCCGCGGAAGCCCTGCGCCGTTTCTTCCGGAGCCAGAACCATTTTGGCATGGTTCGCGTAGGCACGACGGTAATCACGCATATATGCACGCAATGTGCGCCGTGCAAGACCTTCCTCGTCACCAAGATTGTACAGGGCACGGGCAAGGGCGAGCTCCCGGAGAACCAATGTGCGTTCCTTGTCCGCAACAGAATCGTCATACCCCGCCAATGGCTCGACCCTTTCACGGTAGTGACCGCCGACACCTGGAAGCGACAGCAGACGGTGCAGCGATTTCGCCAACCGTCTGCGATCACGAGCCACCACACCGCACCCCTCCGCAGCCCTGGCGACAGCACGGAAATGGGAGTACTCGTTTGTCGCCGTAAGCATATCGGCCAATCTCTTCACCTCCGGCGCCGCGAAGCCGTAACGGCATATTCCCAATGCGATAAGCGCCGAATCGACATCGGATACGCTTCTCCCGAATTGGCTCATTCCCTTGAAATTCCATCCTTCATCCCAAGATGCGTCTTTCAGCCTCTCATGCAGTTTCGGGCACTCCTCAATCTTGAATACAGCATCGTCCGGCGGCTGCGAATCGGAATCCGAAATGTCGGCAGCGTCTATGCAGCCCTTCTCAACAAGTTTATGCTGCAGATCCGCAACATCGATTCCGCGCGGAGGGACACCGCGCATCGCAGCCTGCGCCGCCGCCAGACCTGCAGCATATCCAACATTCTGCACATCCGGCTGCATACGCAGGACGGGCATCGCATCACGGTGGGCACTCACGCCGAGCCCTGCCACCAGCAGTCCATCAACCCGCTTGGGAAGGAGACAGCGGTAAGGCACATGAGCATGATGCACATCCCCCCGTTTGCCGGGGCTCTTCACGAAAAAGATGTCGCTGTCCGTCTGGCCGTGCGTATCGAAATTGGATTTCGTGACGCATATCGTATCACGGTAGCGGCGACCTGCAAGAATATCGAGAGGCGTTATGCGCATCTCTCCCACAAGACGGCGGCGTTCACGGGAATCGCTCATCTGGCTCACATTCCATGTGCGGTCCGGCACCGACAGCCGCGTACGCAGGAGAAATCCGAAAATGTCCTGTGGACACGTTTCATCCACGAATCCGACATCGGAATTCACCCCCGTCAATCCTAACGGCTGCGGAGCGACACCGGCGCCCTGAAGGGACAGTTCCTTCGCTGAAAGGTATTCCGTGTCGCATCCGGCCGCAGCGGCGATGTCGCAGTTGCCGGACGCGTCCACAACGACCTTGCACCTGATCTCCGCACAGGTACCGTCGGCAAGCGCAACTTTTACCGCCGTAACGCGGTTTCCTTCCATCCGCACGCCGTACGCAAGCGCTCCGAACCATACCTCTGCACCAAGGCGTCCAAGTTCCTGCCGGTACCATTCACCCTTAGCCAGACAGTAATCCTTTGCGACACCCTTCATCGCCTTATCGATCTCCGACGTGAATCCGCGGCGGTTCCCGTGGTAATATCCGCCTATTCTGCCTTCAGTTGTGATTCCGCCAAGCACATTAAGCCATTCCACCACCACAGTCTTCGCTCCAGACCGGGCCGCAGCTACAGCAGCAGGCGCACCAGCGGTTCCGCCACCAACCACTACCACATCCGCAGATGCGACGAAAGGCGACGACTCCCTGCCATCTTGGGACCCGACAACCGGCGAATAGCGTCCCATCGGAGCCATATCGATGATGTCCGCGCTAAACGCCGCATCTCGTATTTCACGCTCCGCACGCGCCCGTGACGAGGGCGAACCATCCGGCAGACGCACCCTGCGCCTGACATGTCCGACACATGGCGCGGCACGATTGGTGACAATCGCCCATGAAACGTCATATTCCCCGGCGGCATCCGGCATTTTCATTCTCGCATCGATTACACGCGATGCTGCGATGCGCCGTTCCCCCGCACGCGTGGCGATCGTCACTCCGTTCGTATCGACTCCGATCGCCACTGCGCCCGTGAGATATTCAACCCCTGCGGCCAGCAACGCCTTGTCGAGAGCTCGCTTCACCAGATGCGGAGTCGTACGCTGCGAAAGTTCCGCCGCCGCAACTGCCGTACGGTTTGAGAACGGAACAAGAATATCTTTCGCCTTCCATCCCCTGCCGCGCAGAATGCGATAGGAGTCTTCAGCCCCGTATGATGGATTGAACATCTCCGCCATCAACGGATCATCAGGGGAGTCGGAACGCTTCAGTTCAAGATCGTACACGCCGGCCCGATCCTCTCCGAGATACGGACGCGGCGCGAAAAGGAGAGTTTCCTCACCGCGCTTTCGCGCATCAATCGCAGCACGCACGGCATCGACGGTGCCGCCAAGGATGACAGTCGGCCTCTCCTCCGACAGAAGCCTCACAATAGACCTTGCCATTGCTACGCCAAGTTCACGCGCCGACTGCGCAGTAACGGTTCCGCCTGCCCGAGCATACCCTATTTCCTGGGAGATCGCCATCCACGCGCCACGCTGCCTGCGGAACCAGCGTGCCGCCGACTCGGTCTTGCCGCCCTTGCTGTAGTTGGAATCGACATTGGTTCCGGTACCGAAGGGAACGTCGTGGCTGCCGTCATAGACGAGCTTCCCGTTTTTCGTCTCTTCCCTAAGCAGTTGGCGGTAACGGTTCCAGCGATTGATCCGTTCAGGCTCGCGCGGACCGAACGAAAACACATTGTCATGCCTCGCCGGAACGCCGGGTGCGGTGCCGGCAAGCGGATCGTGAAGATCGAGCAGCACCAGATTGGATCGGGCGTCCGCTGCGGATACAAGCTCCTTCAGCGCTCGTGTTTCCGGATATATGAACTGCACGTAATCGCGGTTATGGTCGTGAGGAAGGCGTCCTTTGCCCTGCTCACCCCTCTCCACTCCGTCAACATCCATGAACGGAATGGCATCCACTCTTGCATTTTCGTTCACCCAAGGATCTTCCCGAAGTGCGGCGACAAGGCCTTCCAGAACATAGCTTGCCGTAGATTCGCACGCATGATGACGCGCGGTCAGGAAAATGCGCCATCGCAAACCGTTGCCGAACCTGGTCACCGGGACATCTCGTCCTTCTCTTGAGTGTGTGAGCCGTTCCGTCTCAAACGGCCAGTCCTTGCGCGTATACGGCGGAGCAAACGCAAAACGGACATCATTCATACCACGGGAGAAACTGTAGTAGAAGGAATCGGTATCCTCGCGGCCTTCCTCATTCAACCATTTCCAGCTGCGACCTCCATCCACCGATACGGACGGGCCGAGCGATCCTACGCACATCTTCCCGGGATGGGACGGGCGGGGGAATACAAACTTGAGATTTCTGCGCTCCGCATTCCGCACCCTGAACGACCACCAGAACCATTCGCCACCGGTTTCACGGCAGTCGGGAGCGATATGCACCACGCCCTTTCTTTCATCGACACTCTGGACAATGCCATTTCCGCCGGGAATGTCCGTATCAACAGCAATCGGCAGTGCCGCCAAAAGCAGAGCAAGGATCATTTGTTTCCTCCCCATCTAATATCATACATCCTGGCACCCATCTCGCGCACAGCCTGAATCGTCTCGGGATAAGGGGT
>JAGBFY010000057.1 GCA_017936245.1 Kiritimatiellia bacterium | reverse complement strand
CAGACGCATACAGATATATGTCGATGCACAGGTCTCGGTGGTTCAGCATTTCGGCATATCTTCTGGCACTGTAATACTGCTCAAGGCGTATGCGGTCCATGCGCTCCTGATCTGCGATTGTCGGGGCAGCGCCGGAAATACCGAAGTCCTTCTGTATCGTTTCCAGCGCCTGCGGATACGTCATATTAAACCGCATTTGAACGAACTTGATCAGATCGCCGGTTGTGCCGCATCCGAAGCAGTGCCAGAATTTGCCCTTCGTGCGGAAAGACGCGGTCTTTTCTTTGTGAAACGGGCAAAGCGCAGCGCCCTGTTGGTTGAATTTTACGCCGTAAAACTCCAGAGCGCCGCGCATATCGATTTCCCGGATGGCGCTTTTTATGGCGATATCATCCAGCCTCGGCGGCTTCCCTCCGCGCCTCGTAAACCTTCCATTGGCGTTCGATGTCACTGTATGCCTCCAGCATCAAGCCTTGCATCGTCTCGTTATCGTTGTAAGCCCGGGTGATGAACAGCGCGTCGTTCCACGCCGCCTTGAAGAACTCAAACGGGTCTTTATCGGTCGGATTGGAGTATTTGCGCCGGTACATGAATGCAACCTGCCACATTTCGCGCAGCACGGGCGGCATATCCGGCATCCGCTCGGAAAACACATTGGCCTTGATTACATCAGCAACCGCCATCAAATCAACCCCCGTTTCTCGGCAAACAGCTTCGCAACGGCGCGCAGCAGATCCCATACGTCTTGCTCGGGCCGCTGTTGTCTTTGGGCCGTGATTGACACCGCGTCCGAAATCTGGCAGCGGTTCTGGTATATTTCCATTATAGCCGAGAAATCACGTTTGTCCAGAATCCTGCATACCGCGTCACAAATGCGCCAGTTTTGGGCGTCAATCTCTGAGATGTCCATCAGACAGATGTCGGGATTGCGCGTATAGAAGCGCAGTGCCCGGTTGGCATAATCTTCGTAACAGGGTTTTCCTCTCATTCAACGCTCCTTTACTCGGATTTCCGCGGTTCGCGGATCAGTTCGTAGCGCATGACTTCCCATGGAGCAAGCTCGCGATTGTACACCGCCACGCCCCATGCCATGTTATCGATGTCGTGGACATAAATGCGTTCTCCGTAGCATTCAACCTCTACGAGGTCGTTGTGCGGCACGGCGCCGGGCATCGGCGGGCGGTTGCGGCAGTAATACGTAACATGAATGTCAGGTTTCATATGTACCTCCTAGTACTTTGCCCAGATGCTGAAGTACCCGCATCCGGGGGCGTTTTCGTCGGATTTGTCTGTAGGCAGTACCTCCAGCAGCTTGCAGTACGGACATTGTTTCTGGTCCTGCGGATTGTCGAGGGTGCATGTGCGGCAGCATTCGCGGATGGCGGAGGCTACCACGTCCAGCTCCTTAAAGGACAGCCATCTGCCGAACTCCTTATCCGGACAGCGCGGGATTACAGCTTTCGTGCTAATGATGAATCTGGTATAAGCCTTCTGGCGGTTCAGATGCTCCAACTGCTCCGGCGGCATCGTGCCTTCGATCTCTTTGATCAGGCGATTCAGCATGCCGGTTCCCGTGTGCAGGTAGCGCTTCCCGCCGGGAACCATCGCAAGACGATTGCCCAGCGCATCCTCCTGTTTCCCGATCACGCGGACAGCAGCTTGCAGGTTGAGAAACGCCATCTGCTCGGCGGATACGAGCCTTTTTGTCTTATTCATACTTCACCCCTATATAGTCAAGGACTTTTCCAAGCCCCAGACCTTCCTTGCTTGGCTGCCATTTGCCGTCAACCATCTCACCGCCGCCGATGCAGTATTCATACTGTCGCGGGTGGGTTTTCTTCAGCCGCTGGAATCGGTTCGGCTCTTTCTCAAGGTGACAGCCGAACATGCAGAAGATGCAGCCCGTTCGGTTGCAGCCAGTGGTTTTCAGCTTGTCCTCTGGTTCATAGTCTCCAAGGTAGTCGATGGCGTTGATCTGGCCATCGATGCCGTCAGCGTGGGCTGGTTCATCGATTACGATGTCGCCGTATACAGAGCAGTACGGGACGTTGAACATCTTGATATAGTGAAGGATGTCTTGCTCCGTCCAGAAGGACAGCGGATTGCTTATCGGTTCTTTTAAGTTGAAACCGTTGCACCCGTTTTTGATCCATAACTTTTCCCTGCTTATGCTTTCGCTTGCAAGCTGTCCTGTCATGGGTTTTCGCCCTGTTTCTTTTGCGTATTTTTTTGTCGGCTTCTTCTTTATAACATTGCAACATTGGTCAGATATGGGAAACGGCGAATCAATCAGATATGTCCACTTCCCACCCGCAACGAACATTGTCCATTCTTCGCCCCGAAGCCATTTTGCTCGCATCGAATCGGGGTTTCTTTTCGCAGTGCTGACACAGGCTGAAACCCGCTTGCTTACAACTGGATAGCCGTGCCGCTTTAAGACTTCATCAAAGCGGATTTCAGGTCTGACTATCTCAACATTCGAATTGAAGCAAGGATATTTCCCGGCTTTTATATCCTTCACAAACTTTTGAATCTCTGGATATTCAAGGCCCGTGTTCACGAAGACGGAAGGAACATTATCGTACATGCTGTCCACGATGTGCTTCAGTGCGGTGGAGTCCTTCCCGCCGGAGAAGTTGACATACACCATCCCGTCCCAGTGTTCATGCCATTCACGGATCCTGTTCTGCGTCATGACAATCTTAGCTTCGAGCGGCAGGCTCTGCATTTGCGCAAGATCGTAAGAAGTGTGTTTTGCTTCGCTCATGCGCTCACCTCGATGTCGTCAAATACAACGGGAATATACGTCTTGAACCAGCCCAGCAGCATGTTCGACATCTCTCGCATCTGAGGATGGGCGTCCGGCGCAGTGCGGAGCCGGAAGAAGTGCCGCCATTCGCGAATGTTCATGGTCGTGGCGATCTGCGTCTTGGTGGAGTTGTTCAGTACGGACCGTGCGATCTGGGGAGAAGCGCCCAGCTCCAGCATGCGCATGTAGTGCTTTTCAGCGTCGCAGCAGGCAGCCCACCAGTCGCCCCAGATGTCGCGAATCGTATCCAACGGCAGCTTGGACGTCACCGGGCAGAGCATGATGCCGCCCTTCAGATCGATGTAAGTGATGGTTTTGCCGAACTTATCCTTGCTGTAGTTGCAGTAGCGCGTGCTCTCCTGCGTGTACGACGCCACGCGGTGACGCACTTCTTCGTGTGTTACGCCGCGATCGCAGACGATCTTCACGCTTACGATCGCGTGCTCCAGAACGGATTCGTGCCCGCGGGCAATGATGTGGCGGACAAAATCCGCGTCGGACTTCCCGCCCGGCTCGGTCTGATACGCTACGCGGCCCATCTCCGCGATCCGCGAGATGATGGCGACTCCGTCCGGGGCCTTGCCTCCCACCCATTCAAAATGAGGCTTGATGATGTTCATGTGTTTCCTCCTTCAGTTCAAGATCGGCAGCTCGATTCGAATATCGTCCGGAACTGCATCCTTCCACACAAAGCTGTTTTCGAGAATGTAGCTGTTATAGGTTGCGGCAGTTTTGTTGGCCCGCATCTTTGCCTGTTCGGCCCAGGATTGCTTCTCTTCATTGTCCGAATCCTTGTACTGTTCATAGGTCAGCCGGTCGGATTCATAGGAGGCCTGCATGGCGCGGCAGGTATCCTCGACCTTCTTCAGCGTTTCGTAACTGGTGGCGTCGTCGATCTTGCGGTCAATATATTCAACCTTATTGCCAAGCCAGGTATCGAACCAGTCCGCACCGATACCAACAGCGAGCAGCACAACCAGCATGATAAGGCTCAGAAATCCAGCGATAAATCCTTTCATCACCACTTACCTCCCGCAAAAATCGCACCGAACATCACAAGAATTACAACCAGAACCAATGTTGCAGCGGCCATCACAAACTTCTTCATCTTCATTTTCACTCACCTACCTTCAGAATCGGATCGTCCACAACAAACGGAATATCAGAGTATAGGTACGTGCCGGTCCATTCGATATACTTGCCGTCGGTCGTGAAGAAGAAAATACCGTTGTCGTTCACGCCATAGGATCCGTCCACGTCAGCGATCCACTTGTTGGAGAAGTCGTCAACATTGCAAGACAAATCCGTATATCCACTTCGATAGGAAGTGTTCTTTTCGTAGTATTCACTGTCCGGCGTAAGGAAGGAGTTCAGACTCGATACCTTGCCGTCTACGACGAATGATCCAACCACCGATCCGGATTCCGTAAACAGTACGATGTATCCCAGCGGCTTTACGATCTGGCAGGGCAGGGCATTGGCCTTCTCGCGCTGCCCGTTAACCCAGTATGTACGCTTAATGAGATTGTAGCGCTCCAGAGAGTAATCCACATCGGTCGGAGTAGGCTGGCGTTCCGCAAGATTTGCGCCTACATTGAGCGTGTTGTTGACGTCAACCTTGGACCCATTGTCTTCAAATTTGCAGCCCGTAAACAGCAGGCAAGCCGTGAGCAAAAGTGCAATAACGCAAATGATCTTTTTCATATAATCCTCCTTCAGTTCATCAGTGCCAGCGCCGCGTCGAATGCCAGCGCGAGTATAACAGCGAAAATTGCGATGGGGTTCATATGTGTTCATCCTGTATTCCGCGCCATTGCCATTTATCGCCACGTCTGCAACCCATGCAGAAATAACCCGGAGCATAGTGCTTACACGTTTCACATCTGCGATTCTCTGACAAATATTCCACCGCCGCATCCCTTTCGCGCGTCCGGGTCTTAAGCATGGATTGCGCCT
>JAGBFY010000621.1 GCA_017936245.1 Kiritimatiellia bacterium | reverse complement strand
GGCTTCTGCGCGTCGGTCACCCTCCGCACAGCCAACCTTCCTAACGGCATGTCGTTTTCGTTGCCGTACAGCTTCCTTTCATTCTGTTAGCTCTGCCGAGCTTTGCTTGGCGCACCATCAGATACCCTTTTATTTAAAATCATTGCTATCCCATAGGCGGGATAGAATCCTTTCTCTGATTGGCTCTTATGGTATCATAACAACAACATCGCCGTCAATGGGGAATCTGGTGTTATTTGCACAAAACCATACCCCTCCCCCATTTTTAGCAACTATTGCATATGCGCACATAATATAAAGCGTTGCCTTGATGTAAAAGTCGTGTATAATTTGGTTTTGCTACAAACGAAAGGATACACAAATGAGCATCAAGGCAACACGGAGAACAATGATATCATGCTACGCACAGATAATCAATGATTATGTTTTGGGCTATAAGATTCCCGAACTGGTGAAGCACGAAAAAATCAAGGCACGGAAACTGTCGTATGATTCGCAGGTGTATTTGCTGATGCTCGGTCAGTTCCTGCACGTATTCAGTCTTAACGAACTTGTCGACATCTCCAAAATCTATGCGAAGGAACTGTCGCGCATCCTCGGCATCACCCAAGCAAACCTCAACACTTTCTCGAATGCCAACCGCACGAGAAATCCTGTCGTGATGGAGAAGTTCTTCTGGATGATGTACGGTCACTTCAGAAGTCAGGATGAATCTTTTGTCAAAGCGATGCACAAGGGAAAGTTTTCTCGCTTCAAACTCCGCAACATCTACGCGATTGACTCCACGACCATCAAACTCGCGTACTGGTGCATCAACTGGGCGAAGCACAGACAGCACAAAGCCGCAGTCAAGGTTCATATGGTCGCCAACGTCGCAAGCCGCCTGCCGCATTTCTGCGTGTACGGCAAGGCAAACGAGCACGACAGCAGAAAGGAGGATGTGCTTTTCGGGTTTCTTAAAGCGGGAGACATCGGCATCCTCGACCGCGCATACAGCAACTTCGAGACCCTCTACAGGCAATCGCACCGAAGGTGTCGGGTTGGGTGAGCGAAGCGAACTGCGAAGCAGCCGCAAGGCCCCGCGCAGATATGGACTGCTCTTTTGACGCACCTGATTATGCGATATATTAAATTCATGTCTCGGGCGAGTTGCAGTTATTCTCGGTTCGTCGCATTCATCCGAACCGTTACGTGGCTGAAAAAGGATCTTATGCAGAGCCTGTGGTTCTATGGGATAGCAATGCCAAAAGCATTTTTTTTTTGAACAATATTCATCATTAAACTCAACACGCCGCCATCGCGCTTTTTTGGTATCATTATGCATATTCATATTTCAAGACAAGGAAAGCGCTATCATGTCCACCATAGCAAAGAGCATTCTGCATACGATAGGCGGTTCACCGCTTGTAGAGATATCCGGCAAACTGAACAAAGGCAAGGCTCGTGTTCTCGCAAAAGTCGAATTCTTCAACCCGGGCGGAAGCGTGAAGGACCGCATTGCCCTTGCCATGGTCGATGCCGCCGAAAAATCTGGGAAGCTCAAACCTGGCGCGACAATCATCGAACCCACAAGCGGCAACACAGGTGTGGGACTTGCGCTTGTCGCGGCAGTGCGAGGCTACCACCTCATCCTCACGATGCCTGAAACGATGAGCATAGAACGGCGCAAGCTAGCCGCCGCCTATGGCGCGGAAATCGTCCTTACTCCCGGCGCCGCCGGCATGAAAGGCGCAATTGAAAAAGCCGAATACCTGCGCGATTCCATACCTGGCTCGGTGATTCTCCAGCAGTTCGAGAATCCTGCAAACCCATATTATCACTACCGCACCACCGGACCGGAAATATGGGATGCGACCGGCGGCGATCTGACGGCGTTCGTGGCGGGCGTCGGCACGGGCGGCACAATCACCGGCACGGGAAGATTCCTGAAGGAGAAGAATCCTGATATAAAGATCGTCGCCGTAGAACCGGATACATCTGCGGTTCTCTCCGGAGGAGAACCCGGAATGCACAAGCTGCAAGGCATAGGTGCCGGATTCATTCCGAAAGTGATGGATGCATCAATACTGGATGAAGTTGTCAAAGTCAGCGCAGAGGATGCAGGAAGCACCGCCCGCGCAACTGCGGCGAACGAAGGAATGCTTGTCGGCATATCGTCCGGAGCTGCGCTATGGGCGGCGTTGGAACTTTCAAAGCGTCCAGAATTCGAAGGCAAGACAATTGTCGCACTTCTGCCGGATACAGGCGAACGCTACCTCTCCACCTGGCTATTCGACTGAAGCTGCCAAAGTTTTTGCTCCGGCAATAATTTTATAGAGGCACTTGCAGAACCCGGTAGGGTCTGTCCCCTCAAATAATCAGTTCATTACAGTTCTTCACCGAAAAGCTCTTTGAGAACCGTTTCGTACCCCTTGGCCTTCAGGTTGTCGCCTTTTGCCCTGCATACGTCCGCAAGGATGCGATAGGCCTTGGCGCGGACCTTCAGACCATCAGGTCCCGAATTGCGGGCAATGGCGTCGGCAAGAGTCTTCTCCGCGGCGGCGAACTCCCCCTTGCGGAACTCGAGCTGTCCCAACGCAAGCGACGCGGCCGCCATCTCTTCAGTGTCGGCCTTGATGGACATCGCCACACGATAGGAGTCCATCGCCTCGTCCGAACGGGCAAGACCCTCAAGAGCCTGTCCCTCACGCGCGGCGGCGATCTGCGTGAATGCAGGATCCTGTGAACGCGCCGACAGCGCACGCGCACCGGCAAGCAGCGGCTCCCACTTCGAATGGTCTGCCAGAAGCTTCATGACAGAGACAAGATGCGCCGCCGCCATGCGATCAGCCGCACCGGATGCAAGAAGTTTCGAATAGCGCTCTGCCGCCTCAGCAGTCTTTCCCGTACGCGCCTCGACATCTGCAATGAGAAGATTCGCCTCACGAATCTGGTCAAGCGAAAGACCAAGCTTCAAAGCCTCTTCAAGGCGCTTTACGCCTTCCGCTTCATGGCCGAGACGCATTGCGGCAACTCCACGCCAGTATAGCGCCTCGTTTTTTCGCGGGAATTCCGGGAATCGCTTCAACGTCTCTTCAAGGGCGAGATCGGCTGCATTCCAGTTTTCTGCGCGAAGATCAGCAAGGGCATTGGCGAAGAGAGCCTCGCCCGCCACCGGATCCTTCGGCCACTTGGCGGCGATGCGACGGTATTCCGCGCGGGCCTCGTCCAGCGCGCCTGCCTTCTCATGCGCCCATGCAAGACGGAGCGCATCGGATGCAGTTCCAGACGATGCGGCGGCAAGTTTCGCCGCCTGGACGGCCGCCGCCATATCGCCCTTCTTCGCGGCGGAGTCAAAACGCGCACGCTGAACAGGAGTTTCGGCGGAGGCGCGGTAGCGTCCTCGCGGATGCACCTCAAGGTATCTTGCAAGCTCAGCAAGACCCTGTTCCTTGCGGTCAAGAGCGATCATGGATGATGCCCGAAGATAGAACAGGTCATCCGCCTCGCTGTCGCCGCATGCGCTCATGCATTCGGTGTAGCGTCCCGCAAGGAACGCGCTCCACGCATATGGAACGGCGGCGGCCTTGGCTCGCGATGTCCCCGGATAGGTCTTAATCAATCTGCCGAAAAGGATTGCAGCCTCATTCCACCGCTTGTCGCCATAGGCAAGGGTAGCGGCAGCATAGAGTGCCTCCTCTGCGACAGTTTTTTCGGAAGACATGGAAAGCTCAAGAAATGTCCCAGTTGCCTCGCGGCGCTCTGCGGTCTTGTCGCTCTTCGCAAGGAGAAGCGCCCTTTTGAGACGCGCGAAGGACGCGTAGCGTCCAGAAGGATCCGTCTGTTCACACTGACGGAAAAGTGCGATGTCATTCTTTGCGCAAGCGAGCCTGTACAGCGCAACCGCCCTCATCGATGCCGGGATGTCGCGCAGTATCAGTGAATCGTATGCCGCCAACGCCTCCTTCTCGCGTCCGCACAGACGGTTGCATTCGGCAATACGGAACGTGATGTCGTCCGCCGATACCGTTCTCTCCCCTTTGAGTGCCGCATACTCCTGTGCCGCCTCCGCGTAAAGCCCCTTGGCGAACATCTTGTCCGCCATCTGAAGCCGGTCCGCAGGCGCAAGCGCAAGCGATGCCGCAAAAAAGAAGTTGCAGAACGGTATGGACATCATGCCTGGGATGCTTTGCGGAGGAGTTCTCTGTTCTTCTCTCCAAGCTCAGGTTTCTTCTTGAAGGAGGCTACGAGCGCGTTTTCGAGATTGTCGTCCGACAATCCAGTAAGCTTGAACTTCTTGAGAGCCGCAAGCATCATTGTGTTCGCTGCCTTGGGAACGCCAAAATCCTCAGCCATCTTGATGGCGGGCCAACGGTAGAGCGCAACGCCCTCCGGCGGCGGGAAGTTCACCGGAACAGTCTCGTCCACGATGATCGCACCGCCCTTCTTCACGTCGGCGGCAAAGCGCTCGTACGCGGGCTGGTTCATGCATACGAGCACATCGGGATGCTCGACGGTCGGCGCGCCGATTGCCGTACCGGAAACGACGACCGAGCAGTTCGCGCTACCTCCACGCTGTTCCGGTCCGTAGCTCGGGAACCACAGCGTGTGGCGGCGCTCGAGACGCGCCGCCTCCGCGATGCAGAGACCTAGCGAAAGCACACCCTGTCCACCATATCCGGCGAACCTGAAACGCTTTTCCGGCACGGACGGATCGTCCACAG
>JAGBFY010000620.1 GCA_017936245.1 Kiritimatiellia bacterium | reverse complement strand
TTGCCGCCGTGCTTCATGCTGTATGCGACAAGCGCCTCTTCCACATTCTTGATCTGGACTCGGGCGGACGCGATGCGCGCCTCATTCATCTTTCCTGTTACGTTCGGGATGAGCACCGCGACCAGAAGGCCGATGATGCCGACCACCACCATGATTTCAATCAACGTAAAGCCCTGCTGAGCCTTGCGGACTGTCTTTTTGATCTCTTCTCTGTTCATTTCCGGTACCTTTCTTTTTTCTGCTTTAAGTTCATTATCCTATTGCGTTGACCATTCCGAACACCGCCATTAGAATGGCGAGAACTACAAAGCCAAGCACAACAGCCACACCGACGATAAGGATCGGCTCAAGCGCCGTCGTGAACGCGGCAATGCTGCGATTCATGTCCTTTTCGTAGCGCATACCGATGTGTTCGAGCGAAGCGGTCATGTTTCCTGCACGCTCGCCGACGGCAAGCATGTCCGTCATCATGCGGGGAAACGCGCCTGACTGCGCGAGCGGACCTGAAATCGAAGTACCGTCTGTCACGCGCTTCCTGGCGTTGGAGAGAGCGGCTCCAATCACGGCGTTTCCGCATGTCTCCTCCGCAATGCGCAGTGCGTTCAGCACGTTGACGCCGTTGGAAAGAAGAGTCTTCAGCGTGAACGCGAGCGATGCGTAGATTCCGTTCGCGACGATATTCTTAATGAGCGGCACCTTAAGCTTCCAACCGTCGAACTTGATGCGTCCAGACGGTGTTGCCACCCACTTGCGGAACCACACGACAATGCCGAAAACGCCAAGAGCCATGAGCCATCCGTATCCGATGACGGCATCGCTCATGCCGATGAGAATACGAGTGGGAAGCGGAAGCGAACCGCCCATGGAGGCGAAAACCTTCTCGAACAGCGGTATGATCCACACAAGTGCACCGATGACGCCCACGACGCCAAGAGACAGCACTATGCAAGGATAGATAAGAGCACCCTTTACCTTACTGCGGATGTTATCATTGCGCTCGTAGTGATCGACAAGACGGCGCAGCACCTCGATCATGGCGCCAGAGGATTCACCCGCCTTGATCATGTTTCCATAAAGCGGCTGGAACGTCTTGGGGTGATGCCTGACCGCCTCCGAAAAAGCCTCACCGTTCACAATACGGTCGGTGAGATCCTTGCATACAAGCCTCTGCGCAGAACCTTCATCACCCTGATTTGCCAATGCACCAAGAGCCTGGCCAAGCGTCATGCCCGCCTCCAAAAGGTCAGCAAGCTCACCCGTGAAAAGGAGGACATCGGTCTCCTTCATCACGGGCTCTTTGCCCTTCTTTGCGGACGTTTCGGTCCGTCTTCTGGATGTAGGTCTTGCCATACTCTATGTTATGCTTGAACTATCACTTGATGACACGCTTATGCCCATCTTGTTTTTTCTGCACATTATATCATATTGTAGACCCCTGTCGCTCAACTATTGAAAACTACCTGCTAATCTCAAGAAGTGACTGCCACCCCTTGATTACAGTCATACAAAAGAAACAGAGCGTGCCTTTCTATGTTTAATTAAGGATTTGACTTGGTAGCCGTGTTTTAATATACTCATGCGCAATTTATGAAACACATTTCCGACGAAGAAAAATCATCAGCGGTCACACTCTCCGACATGGAGATATTCATATTCCCTGAGCTGATGTATTCCCTTGTCCTCGCGAACATTCTTTCTCCCCGCATATGGAAATGGCGAGAGCTCGAATGGTTCGACGGAATACGCGAAATGCGCCCCAAGAAGCGTCTCCAGCGTCTCCGCCAACATATAATGGACAACTATACTTTCAACCTTGACCTGGAGACATGGGGTCTAACCACCCAGCAGCAGGAGCTGAAACGTTTCGCCCCGTTCCTCTCTCCAGACGAAATAGCAAGCTCCAATGCCCTTTTCGGCTATCAGGGGGATGTATACTACTACGACATCGACATACGCCGCCACTTCGGTCTCGACAAGTATTCCGGCGATACGATACCGTACTGGAAAACCGAAACCGTTGAGGCAATGGATGCGTTCTGCCGCAAGCCCGGACACGCCGTTGGCGCGGGCGAATGCGTCTCACTCGCGGGGCTGTACGCAGCGGCGGCGTTTGTTGTGTGTGGCTTCCCGCTCGATGACATATATCTTATGGCAACACCGCTCCACTCGCAGAACTTCATTGATGTGAACACAGGAATCCTCACTAACAACCGCCGCCTCGTGACAAAAGCGATGTGGGCAAACGGAACCGTGATATCGCAGCAGGCACGCCGCGCCCTTGAGCATGAACGCGTTACCATCGTATCACACGCTTCTGGGTACATTCATCTGCTATATCCCGAAGCGACAATAGACCCTTCAATATACAATGGATTCTCGCGCAAGCTCACGGACTATCTCATTCCGCCAAAGGATGCCGCCGACCAGCGCATAGTCACTCCGCGCCTTCCTGATGCCAAACGCGTGAAGTTCGACCGTTCAGATGCACCGCTGGACATCACACCGGTGATGGACTATGCCGAAGTTGCGCAACGCCTCGATGCCCTTCGCGGAACCAACCGAGCCGCCGCGCTCGCGCCATATGCCGCGCATGAACTCGGCAAGACAGAGGCGAAGCCTTTCATCAAGGCGGCACTCGAACGCAATCCCGTCTCAAAGAATGCGACACTTGCGCAAATCGCCGCCCTCAACTCAGAATCAATCTATGATGGTCTGTCTCGCCTCGCCCAGCCAGACGAGGTGTGGAACTTCGGAAGTGGCGATGGACTCGAAAAGTGTCTGCTTGCCGCCAACGCCATCGGCGGCACTGAGATCCGCATAAACGGCAACACCGCCTCACTGATGGACGGAGAGAACGAAGTCTGCACTTTCCCGACCTCAAAATCCCCCCGCGAAACAATCTGGCGACTTGATTGACAGCCTATTATCACACCAAATAAGTTTATTTCCGAAGCAACAAGAAGGCGCGTTCGTTGAAGAACGCGCCCTTTACTTATTCTCAAAACAACAAATCCGACAATCAAGCCATGGCGGCGGCACGACCCTTGGCGAAAGCCTTCTCGTTCATTTCAAGAAGCTTTGCCTTGGGACCTGTGAACGTCTCGGCCATAGCCTTGTGCCACAGCTCTTCCGGAAAAGGAGTAAGCGCAGAAAGCGCACCTGCAAGCACCATGTTCGCTGTGCGGTCGTTACCGACCTCCTTGGCTATTCCTGCAGCATCGACATAGATTGCCTCTGGCAGAACCTTTGCGAGAGAGCCTGCAAGATCCGCAACTTCCGGCTGCTGCCCAGAGGAAACCGTGACCGGCATGAGATACACGTCGTTCACAAGCACCTTGCCGCCTGCCTTGAGCTGGGAGGCGCAGCGAAGAGCCTCAAGACGGTCGAAAGCGACAAGAAGATCACTCTCGCCTGCAGGAATGATCGGAGAATGAACCTTTTCACCGAAGCGAACGCTTGAAGCGACAGATCCGCCTCGCTGTGCCATTCCATGGATTTCCGACTTCTTTACGTCAAGTCCAGCAAGAGCTGCGACTCGTCCAAGAAGATTGGCGGTGAGCAGGATGCCCTGTCCGCCAACGCCCACCAAAGATACATTGAAAGTGCTCATATGCGACAATAGATTAATGGCGTGTGAAAATGATGGATTAAAGGGCGCGCTCAACCGTAAGCTCCGGATCAAGTTCGCGAAGCTTGGTTTCAATACCCTGTTTAAGCGTCATCATGGCATAAGGACAGCTACCGCAATGTCCGACGAGACGGAGCGTAACCGTCTTGCCTTCCATGCTTACGAATTCAAGATCTCCACCATCCTGCTGGAGCATGGGACGGAGAGCCTCAAGCATTGCCATAACCTGTTCTTCGAGCGTCATTTTATATCTCCTGAAATTGAAAAACCTGTCTATTATACCAAACCAAACCCCACATCTCAACAGACACGATCTGACAGATTTCTCAATTTCTCAATGTATTTTTGATTAAGCACCAATTGAGACATGGTAGCTCTGAAGCGAGCGCACCTCGCCCTTGCCCTCACGGGCGGCCTTGATGCCTTCTGCCGCAGCCTTTGCCGCGGCGAGCGTTGTA
>JAGBFY010000619.1 GCA_017936245.1 Kiritimatiellia bacterium | reverse complement strand
GCAAGGTTTGAGAGGAGTGACGGCAATTGGCTTTCGGAATTCAATGGAACAATGGTTTCGATCAGCAATGTGGTATTCTCGGGCGATAATTCCACAACGAGGCTAGGATCAGGATACTACCATACCATTCCTCTGGAAGAGGGAGGCGGATTCTATGTTGAAGAGTCCTGCAAGAAAGTTCCAGAAGTGCTCGGCACGATAGGCGTTGCAGGACAGAAGACCGCAACGGTCGTATATCCAATACGTAACGATTCTCCGTATGGGGAGTTGCGGCTCATGAGTGGATTCTACGGTTTCAAGATGGATGGAGTATTTGGCTATCCTCATATGCAGCTTCAGGGGAAGGGGATAATCCGCCTGGGAGGTACGTTCCCTGGCAATTCCGGTTTCCGTCCGTATCTTGATGTTGCCATGGATGAAGGCGGTCTTGTGAAGATAACGAATTCAGTTTACAATTTCCGATCGCTTGAAATACCCGCCAATCTTCCGAAGCAGCATATTGAGATACAGCCCAACTCCAAGTTGCGCACCGGCGTGCAGGATTCAGTACAGCAGCTCAATGCACTCTCTGATCTTGAGATCTCCGGAGAAGGTACATTCCTGGTCAACATCACTACAGGACATCTCAATATCGGCAAGGGAGCGCGGGTTGACATAAAATCTGCCATACATCAGCATTCTACCGAAACTGAGGCAGCATTCACTGTTAAAGGAGAAGGAGTGATTTCAATCACCGGAAGGAATGACATACCTCAGGATCTGACAATGCACAAATCAACTTTTGAGGCGGTTAACATAGGTATGGCAGGGGCGGCAGGAAATCTTGGTCTCGGCAGTTCCGTAAGACTTGCCGACGGTGCCAAACTCCGCTATGCCGGTGCCGGCGAAACGACAGACCGTTCCATCCGGCTGATAGGCGGCATCGGTTGCATTGAACAGGCCGGTACGGGAACTCTGGAGATATCGGGTGATGTATCTGCAGAAAAGAACGGAACTACGCTTCTGCTCTGCAATGACACCGCTATTCCTGCAACCCTTTCCGGCGATATTGCGGCGGCGTACAATCCGACAATGCGCAAGACCGGCTCAGGCGAATGGGTGCTTTCCGGGTCCAACTCATCTACAAGCGGTTGTACGCTCGAAGGCGGCGTTCTGACAGTTGCATCCGCTTCGGCTCTTCCATCGCTCTCGGTCAAGGGTGCGGGCGTTCTCAAGATAGCTCCGGGAATCACGGCGGATGTGGCATTGACATACGCATCCGGTTCGCTTGACGTGCGACTTGGAGAGGGTGCTTCTTTCAAGTCATCTGGGATGAGCGGTATCGCTCCCGACTGGCTTACCGTGAACGGTGCGAAGGCTAAGTTCGCCTCCGATGGTTCTCTCGTTTCGATGGAGGGAAATGATGTTGAGATAGCCGCCAGAGGTGGCGTGATTCCGCATTTGCCTGACAGTGTTGTGGGCATTGTGCGCAATGGTGATTCTGGATCCATAACCCTTGCGCAGTCCGAGACGCAGATACTCGCGTTGAATCAGGAGGCTACTGTTGACGCAGTCGTCCGTTTTGGACAGGGTGAGAAGCTGACGGTTGAAACTATAATAGTGAAGACAAATGCCGCACCTCTTGTGTTTGGTTGCAGTGATGGATTTGGCTCAGTAGATGCTGCCGGCGAAACAATGACATTTGACACAATGGATTCCAATTCAGTGGTGTCCGTGCGTACCGCAATTGCATTGACACCGGAGAAGACGCTTCTCAAACTTGGCGCCGGACGCCTTCTGCTTCCTGATGATTTCTCTTGGGGCGGGAAGCTGGATATTGCGGAGGGCATGGTCATTTGCACAAACACATCGGGAATCGTTCCGTCTGTTCGCCTCTACGGAAGCGGAACGTTCGAGGTCGCCGGAGATGCCTCCAGGACGTTCTCTCAAGCGCAACCGGACTTTTCCGGCAGGTTGGCTTTTGCAGGAGGCGTCAATACGGTCGCTGATGCGACTGCAATCGGCGTTTCCCAAAGCCATAGCGCGAAGATAACCACATCGGTTCAGGTGAAGGAAGGCGCGGAGATGCACATTACTGATCCAGATGGGCTTGGCGGACGCATCCTTGTTGCCGGAGGAAGCGGAACTGACGGCAGCGGTGCAGTGAAAATCATGTCTAAGGCGTCGGACGGCAGCGGAAAGGTGTACAACGGATGTGCTGGAATTGAGCTCACTTCTGATACGCTGATGGTCGGCGGCGATGGATTGAACTACTTTGGCATAGTTCGCGGAAGCGGATTCCGTCGGATAATAGACATGAACGGTCATAGACTCACAAAAACCGGACCCGGACGTTTCCTTGTGGCTCAGGGCGAAGTGGTTGATCCCGGCATTTTCGAATTCGTCGGGCCGTCTGGCATGTGGATGCAGGAAGATTTCGATCTCGGTCCAGAAGACTCTCCCGCTCTCGTAATGAGAGATGGGGCTACTTTCGCCACTGAGAAGATCAAGCCTCAAAGGCGTCCGCTATGCGTAAAGAGCGGAAGGCTCTCGCTCACTGCCGGACAGGAAAACCGCAACAGGAGGGATGTAGATATATGGAAGGGTCCCATATCTCTCGAAGATGTCACAAGTATCATGATGTTTACGTTGAACGGCGCCAATGCGCGAACCAGGTTCACTCTGGAGGGCGAGATCTCGGGTCCGGGTTCGATTTCCGTGGAATACGCAAGCCTTGGACTTCTTGAAATTCTCAATCCCGACAACTCCAGGTGGACGGGTTCGCTCAATGTTGACGGCAGAAGGGGCGGCAGTGCGCTTGCCGCATATGCAGCTTCAATACCGGCTCCGAATAATGTGACATGCTCCTATACGCGAGTCATTGCGCCGATGCCGAACTGGGAAAGGGAGGAGATTCTTGACTACGCAAACAATGCAAATCTCATGAGGACCGGATTCATTTCTGTCGACAGTTCCGGACTGGATGACGGATCCGTGTTTGAGCTTTCAAATGCCGATGTTACAGGCGACGACTTTGCACTTGCGCATGACGGAGCCAATGTGCTTCATCTGAAGGTGACAGATGAGATAGAAAAGCCCATTGGCATCGGGTCTTTCAGCGGGACGCTCAAGGTTTCTGCTCCAGGAACGTTGAAGCTTTCGCGGCTTGTGGCCAATTCCGACAGCACCAACGGCTGCGGAAAGATCCTTTTGGATGGAGCAGGGGATGTGCGCCTTGCCGGTGTCAGCGGTTCAGTAGTTGCGGGGACTGCCATGCATGACCATACCAAGAACGATCGCGGCGAGATTGAAATACGCAATTCCACGGTGAGGCCGGCGGAAGATGGTGCATCAAGTCCCTCTGTGCATATCGGGCGTTATGGGGATGGTCTGTTGAAACTTGGCGAAGGGGCGGTTGTTACGGCGAGAGTCGAGATT
>JAGBFY010000618.1 GCA_017936245.1 Kiritimatiellia bacterium | reverse complement strand
GGTGAGCACAATCTTTGTTCCCGGTCTGAGTCCGAGGATCCTCAGAAATGCGATTTCCGTTTCGGCAATCTCGCGTTCCGTCTCCATCAGTGCATGGTGGCGGATGTGCTTTTGGCGCTGAACGCCTGCAAGTTCCGACGCGCTGACCTCTCCGGCTTCATGAAGTTTCCCGACATTCTCCCGGGCGCGCACTATCCGTTCGTCGCTGTCATGCTCTGAAAGCAGCGCAGCCCGGCGTCGCAACGCAGCGAGACGTATCGCCGCATGGCGCACCTCGGCTCCTGTATCGCGTTCCGCTGCCTTGATCTCTGCAATGTCGGCCTGTGCATACAGTTCGTCTGCCTTTGCGGCAATCGCTGTAGCTCCGGAAAGGGGAATCGTGAATGCGATGGATGCGCCACCTAGAAACGGGTGTTCACTTGGGTTTATGATGCGCATCAGGTCGAAGTCCAGTTCGGGATCCTCCCACCATCCGCTTTCCTTTGCCGCCTTTGCGGAGTTCGCGGATTTGAGGCGCAAGGCATTGAGTTCGCGGTTTCCTATCAAGGCGAGCGTCACGGCGTCGTCAAGCGAAGCGATGCGCACTTCGTTGGTGACACCCGCGTTAGCCTCCTCGTTCCAGTCTATTGGTTTTGGCTCATACGACCTGCATCCGCAGAGAATCCCAGCAGCCAACAATGCCATAAATAGAGATTGTTTCGTCAGTATGTTCATGGGAGTTTCTCCAATCCAAGTCCAAATACTTTTACCGCCGCAGGCAGAACGATGAGATTCAGCGCAGAGGCGCCGAGAAGTCCGCCGAACTGAACGACCGCTATCGGGGCGAGCAGTTCGCCGCCGGGCTTGTTGCCGGCGATCATTATCGGTATCAGGCCTATCACTGTTGTGAGGGATGTCATGATGATCGGTGCCATGCGCTCCAAGGAACCTTCACGTATGGCAACGGCAAGATCGTCCCCGGCATCGAGCCGTTCGCGGTAGCAGTTGATGAGCAGTATCCCGTTTCTGAGGACGAATCCGATCACCGTGACGAAACCTACAAGCGACGACACCGAGAGAACGGGTTCTGCGAGAGAGACGGCAACTACGGATCCCACCAGCCCGAGAGGAACATTCAGCATCGCAAGGGCGGCGGCGCGTCCAGAGCCAAGCGCAAGGACGAGGAGGAAGAATATCGCCACGATGAGTCCGGCACCGAGAACGCCAAGTCGTTTTCCTGCGCTTTCGCGTGCCTGATAGCTTCCGCCGAACGAAACCGTACATCCGGCTTCGGACGCGACGTGCGTCAGCATCGTGCGGAGCTTCTTCACAAGTTCCCCGGTATTGACGCCAGGGGCGGGGTTGCAGGAAATGAGCGCTTTGCGCAGTCCGCCTTCGCGCAGAAGCAGATTCGGAGCCTCCTCCGGAACTACGCGGGCGACATCATCAAGCCTTACGCGCTTCCCCGTACGTCCGGAAAGGACGAGTGACTTTACGGTGTTGATGTCGTATTCGTTCTCGTCTCCGTTCAGGCGTACGGTGACTGATCTCTTGCGTATTCCGTTTCGGACTTCGCCGACAGGTGCGCCGTTGAAAGCGGCGGCAACCTGTTCTCCGGCTTCACGCGGAGTGATGCCGGCCTCCACTAGAGCCGGCATGTCGTAGTCGACGCGGAGAGTGCGAACGGTAATCTCGCGGTTCGCCCGGACGTCGGAGACTTCTGGGATCGCTTCGAGCGCGGCTTTCATCTTTGCGACCGTCTCGCGCAGAACGTCCACATCATTACCGTATATGTTTACGGCAAGTTCCGCCTCCGTTCCTGAAAGTACCGCGCTTATCCGGTGTGCGATCGGGTAGCCAACGATGAGTGCGCAGCCGGGAATGCTACCAAGCCTTTCGCGTATCTGGCTTCGGATGGCGTCGGTGTCTTTACTGAGATCGACCCGCACCACGAATTCGGAACTTGATACCGGTTCGGCATGCTGGTCGCGTTCGGCCCTGCCTGTTCGGCGCGTGACGGAGAGGACTCCAGGAATGGACTCCATCGCAGGTACGCACGATTCCGATACGTGTTCCGTTTCGGAGAGAGATGCTCCGGGCGGAAGCGAAACCATCACGTTGAAAGAATCCTCATGGAAGGGTGGCAGAAAGCTGGAGCCGAAACCCGTAGCCACATGGACCGCATATCCAGTGGCGATGAGCGAGAGCAGTACAACACACTTCGGGAAACGCAGGGCAAGAGACAGGAACGGTCTGTAGACCGCACGCATGATGCGTACGCCCAGAGACACTCCGGCATCGCTGGATCCCGCTACAGTTTTGCCGCCCCATCTTGATCCGACGCGAAGGATGCGCGAGAGGGCGGGGACCGCCACCCACGCGCAAAGGAGCGACATCGTAAATACGCAGATGTAAGAAAGAGCGAGCGGACGGAAGAAACGTCCTTCAAGTCCTGAAAGCATCAGAAGCGGAATGAACACCATCACCACAATCACCGTTGAGAAAAGAACGCCCGGCGCGACAGACGCGGCGGCATCCGCAATGACCGGGCCGACCGGACGCCGTTCTTCCGGCGGCAGTGCTTCGTTCTCGCCAAGCTTGCGTCTGATGACTTCGGTGAAGATGATCGCCGCATCCACAATATCTCCAGCGGCGACGGCAAAGCCGCCGAGCGTCATCACGTTCACACCAAGTCCGAACATCGGGAAGAGGGCGAGTCCGAGAAGGGTGGAAAGCGGCATGGTGAGCAGCACTACAAGAATTGTGCGCAGTTCAAGAAGGGTCAGCAGAAGGACAGCAATGACGATGATTACGGCGTCGCGCACGACTTCACCGCCGCCTTTGATGGACGCTTCGATGAAGTCTGCCTGACGGTAGGCGTTCGAATGCACCTCAATGCCCTTGGACTTGACCGTCCCTGCGAAATCCGCAAGCGATTTCTCGAGCGCTTTCGTGAGGGCGGGAGTGTTGCCGCCCGACGCCTTCTGTACGGAAAGCACGACAGCCTCCTTGCCGTTGAACGACGCACTTCCGCGGCGCGGCTCTCCCGCCACCGATACGTCTGCGACATCGCCGAGTCTGAGCGAGCCTCCGTTTGCGAGTGGAATGGGAGAGAGTTTCAGCGCGTCGAGCGTGTCGGCACGTGCGATCTGCCGGAGCGGGACCTCTTCCCCTGCCACGTTCGCGAGGTAGCCTCCGCTCAGGAATGTGCGAGTGTCTCGCGCCGCCTCCATTATGTCGAAAAGCGAAAGTCCGGCTTCAGCGATGCGTCTTGGGTCTGCTGCGACACGGTATTCCGGAAGCCTTCCACCGATTACAGCCACCTCTCCTATGCCAGGGATGCCAAGAAGCCGCGTCCGCAGATCGTATTCGGCAATCTCTCGAATCTCCAGTGCCGAAGCGCCGCCTTCCTTGCCGGTGAGCGCGACAAGCATTATCTCGCCTGTTACGGACACAATGGGCGAGATTTCGGCATGTGCCTCATCTGGAAGGGCTTCTTTGACTCGTGCGAGACGCTCGAATACATCGAAGCGCGCCCGAGCTACATCGACATTCCAGTCGAAATCGATCCATACGAACGAAAGTCCTCCGCTTGAGCTCGAACGGATGGTGGAGACTCCCGGGATTCCGTTCACGACGGATTCGATGGGTATTGTGACGAGCTGCTCCACCTCTTCGGCGGTAAGACCGCCTGCTTCTGTGTGGATGGTGACGCGCGGAACCGAGATGTCCGGGAATACGTCCACGGCGAGATTCTGCCATGTGCGCAGCCCGACTGCCGCCACAATGAGCGTTGCGGCGAGAATTGTCTTCGGATTGTCGGCGATAGCCTTGAATATTCGTTTCATTTTGAGAGATGAGAGTGGTACATATAT
>JAGBFY010000617.1 GCA_017936245.1 Kiritimatiellia bacterium | reverse complement strand
GGGGAGACCGGCTCCGTGGCGCGTCCTCTTGCGCCTGCGAAACTGTGGTCCGTTTCATACGAGAAGGTCGAAGCTTCCACCAAGGGCATCTGCCGATATGCGATAGATGTTGATGCCGGTGGAAACATTCGCGCTGAACTGGATGATGTTCCCGAAAGCGACCGTCACATAAAGAAGTCCGCCGTTTTGTCGGACAAGGCCCGCGAGGAACTTGACAAGCTGTTTTCGTCCTCTGAGCTCTTCAAGCTGGAAAAGGAATATTCCGGCACAGCGCGTCCCGGCGAGCTGAACCGCTACGAACTGCGAGTTGTGCGCGGTTCCGTCGCGTTCTCCTGCACTGTGGAGAATGCAACGGAGCCGGAGTCGTTCCGGTCGGTGCGTCTCGCCCTCGAGACGTTCTCGCAGAACGAGCTTGGCATCTGGGCAATCCAGTATTCCGCCGAGAAGCTCACCGAGATGAGTGCACAGGCCCGTCTTTCCGCAGATGCGAAGTGGGAGGAGCGTGACGTAAACTACGGAAATCTTGCCGCCGCGCTCAAGCTGTACGATGAGGCCGTTATGGATCTTGAAACGGTCAATCCCAAGCCGGAGGACTACGGCGAGCTCATCACGAAGCGTGACATGGTGCGCGCTGAGCTTGACCGTCGCTACAAGGATCAGCGTTTCGAGGTTGACCGCGCCGTGAACATGGGCGATTGGGAGCGGGCGATACGCGAACTGAAGATACTGTGCGAGCTTGTGCCCGATAACCGTGATCCGCGTCATGCGGAGGCCGCCGCAAAACTGGTGGATGCGGAGAACCGCATCAAGAAGGGAGGTGCGAAGTGAGAATGTCTGGACTGATTGGAGCCGTTGCGCTGTGCGTCTTTTCGGCGTTGACCGCATTTGGGAACTCGCCTACGCGCATTGACGTGACTGCGAGGCCTGAAGGTGCGAAGGTTCTTCTTGACGGGGAGTCGAAGGGTGTCGTGCCAGTTTCTGTGTTCAATGTTGCGGCCGGCAAGCATCTGCTCAGGGTGGAGGCTCCCGGGCGTCGTCCTGTCGAGGAGATCATTGCCGTTGCCGATGGCGATTTCCTGACCAAAGACTACGATCTCGAGCAGGAGAAGGGTCTGCTTCTCGTGAAGACGGATCCGGAAGGGGCTAATGTGAAGCTTGGCGGCACTTCGCTCGGCACGACTCCGCTTCTCATTACGGATCTTGACACCGACAAGACGTACGCCCTTAACATCGAGTGTGTCGGCTATCAGGCGAAGCGCGTGAACGTGACTCTTTCCGGGCGCACCCCGGTTGCCGTCTCCGAAAAGCTCGTGCTGGATTCTGGCGTCGTCGAATGTGTGTCGGAACCCGCCGGAGCCACTGTGCAGGTGAACGGAATCGTCCGCGGGACTACGCCATGCCGTATCGACAAGGTGCCGAAGGGCTATGCGACGTTCGTGTTCAAGCTCAGGGGCTATGAGGATGAAAAGCGCGAACTGCGAATCGTCCCGGGTGACAGCCAGTCCCTTTCGCTTTCGATGCGCGGCCGTCCTGCAAAACTGTCCGTCATATCCTATCCGGATGGAGCCCGTGTGACGGTGGATGACAACTATGCCGGAAAGACTCCGCTGACGCTCTCTCCCGTTCGTCCGGGTGTGCACACCATCAAGGCGGAACTTCCCGGTTACGCTCCGGTGTTTAAGACGGTCATGATGGAGAACGGTGGCGAGCTTACGGAGGAGATCAAGTTCGAATCCATCCTCGGTTGGCTTGAAGTCACCACGACGCCTCCCGGCGCTCGGATCCTGATGGATGGCAAGGTCGTCGGTACGACGTCCGCCCATCGCGGCAAGAAGGCGGACCTTTCAGGCGTGAAATCCGATGTGCTGTTCATTCGCGACATAAATGCCGGTGAGTATCAGCTTCTTGCGCGTCTTCGCGGATATGCAGAGACGAAGGGCAAGGTCAAGATTGAAGCGAAGAAGGCGACAAAGCTCAATCTCCGTCTCAAGCGCATCTTCATTCCGGATACGGAGATTGAGACGGTGTCCGGCACGTACCGTGGCGTTCTTGTGGACAGCAGCAATCCCGACACGTATCGCCTTGAGGTCAAAGAAGGCATCATGCAGGATTTCCGCAAGGCGGATGTCCGCACGATCAAGACGATTGAATGATGAAGATGCGTCTCGACAACGCTCTCGTCGAGAGGGGGCTTGCCGCATCGCGAACTGTCGCCCAGTCGCTTGTGATGGGCGGCAAGGTCCGCGTGAACGGACAGGTCGCCGCAAAGTCAGCCCTGCAGGTTTCCGAGACCGACGGCATAGATGTTGAGGCTCCGCCCCGTTTCGTATCCCGTGGCGGCGAGAAGCTGGAAGGTGCGTTTGCGTCATTCCCTGACTGGAGTGTTGACGGCCTCGTATGCCTTGACGTGGGGTCTTCCACCGGAGGCTTCACCGACTGCATGCTTCAGCATGGCGCGAAGCGTGTGATGGCTGTGGATGTCGGTACCAACCAGCTGGCCTGGAAGTTGAGGTCCGACCCTCGCGTGTGGGTCAAGGAGAACTTCAACGCCCGCTACATGAAGAGTGAGGATCTCCCTGAAGTTCCCTCTCGCGCAGTGACAGATGTAAGCTTTATTTCGCTCAAGCTCATTCTTCCGCCGATGGTGGAGGTGCTGGCGCCTGGCGGTGAGATAATATCGCTCATCAAGCCCCAGTTCGAGGCCGGCCGCGGCGCGGCTCCCGGCGGAGTTGTGACGGATCCGGCGGTGAGAGAGCAGGTTGTTGCGGATATCTCTGAGTTTGGAAAGAACGAATTGGGACTTTCCCTGCTTGGGGTTGTCGAGTCTCCGATAAAGGGGAGGGACAAGGGAAATATAGAGTATCTCGCATGGTGGCGCAAGCCTGAAGCGTGATAGAGAGGTGGAGTGATGAAGAGATTTCTGCTGAACATTGTTTTTGCGTCGGCGATCATCATGTTTTCCGGATGCACGCACACGACCTATATTGCAGATTCAAAAAACCCGGAGGTGGAGTTCTCGGAAGATGGCGGTCTCCTGTGGCGTGGACGGTTCATTGAACTTGATGAGCTGCCGGATCTTCTTGAAGATGCCGGTGTTGACAAGAAATCCCAGATTGACATCCGTGTTTCTGAACGGATGCGCAGTTTGAGGGCTCCACGGGCGCTCCTGTTCATTCTTCGCAGGGCAGGCTATACGCGAGGCGTTCTGGTTACGAAGAAGAAGGCGTATTCCTCATCCACGATGCCGCCGCCAAAGCGGCCTGTGCAGCAGATGCAGCCGCAGCAGAGTAGGAAGATCCGCTATAAATAAGACAGAGGGCGACAATGGGGCGTGAATCAATAAAGGAACGCATCGAGTTTCTCCGTTCGGAGATCGAGCGCCATGACAGACTGTACTATGTCGAGGCGCGACCTGTCATCGGCGACCGCGACTACGATCTTCTTTACGAAGAGCTGCTGAAGCTTGAAAGGGAGCATCCGGAATTCCATTCCGATTCGTCTCCTACGCAGCGCGTTTCCGGTGAGCCGCTCTCTGGATTTGCGCAGGTCCGGCACAATCCTCCGATGCAGTCCTTGGACAAGACCCATTCAAAGGGAGAGCTTGCCGATTTCGATGCGATGGTGCGCAAGGAGGTGGATGGTTTCACCTACAATGTCGAACCAAAGGTGGACGGCGTGTCGATGTCGCTTTTCTACGAGGATCGCCGCCTTGTTCGTGCGGCTACTCGCGGGAACGGTCAGGTTGGGGACGATGTTACGCTCAACGTAAAGACAATTCGGGCAATCCCGCTACGTCTGCCGCCATCTGCGCCTGAATCTCTGGAGGTTCGCGGTGAGGTTTACATGACGCGAGACGGATTTGTCAAGCTCAACGAGCGCGAGGAGGAGTCGGGGCGAGAGCCGTTCGCCAATCCGCGGAACGCCGCCGCCGGCTCTCTCAAGCTCCTTGATTCGAAGGAGGTTGCGAACCGTCCGCTCGACATCGTGATCTACAACGCCGGCGGCACGGGCTGTGAAGGCTTCTCCACTCACAGCGAGATGATTGAAACGTTCAGGTACTGGGGCTTTCCCGTCACTCCGTGGTCGAAGACGTGCGCAACGATGGAGGATGTGTATGCGGCCATTGATGAGCTTGAAACGCTCCGCCATACGTTCAGGTTCGAGATAGACGGCGCTGTGGTGAAGCTCAACGAACGCAGTCTCTACGATGTGCTTGGCGCGACTGCTCATGGTCCGCGCTGGGCGCGTGCCTATAAATACGCCCCCGAACGCGCGGAGACTGTTGTTGAGTGAATCACCGTACAGGTTGGGCGCACCGGTGTGCTTACGCCTGTCGCGGAGCTGAGACCGGTGGAGCTTGCCGGCTCTACGATTTCGAGGGCCACGCTTCACAACGCGGATCAGGTTGAACGTCAGGATATCCGTATTGGAGATCACGTGTGGCTCGTTAAGGCGGGCGATGTGATACCTGCGATCGAGTCGTCCATCCCGGAAAAGCGCACCGGTGACGAGAGGGTGTTTGTGATGCCGACCGCGTGTCCGGTATGCGGCGGCGAGGTGCAGCGTCTCGACGGTGAGATCGCACTTAGGTGCGTCAACCCCGCTTGTTCTGCACAGCTGCTCCGTAGGGTTGAGCATTTCGCGTCCCGCAACGCGCTCGACATCCGGGCGCTTGGCGGCACCGCGATCAACGCCCTTGTCGAACAGGGCTGGATATCGGATCCGCTCGACCTTTTTTCGCTGACAAATGAACGTCTTGCATCCCTGGAGATCTCAGGACGCAAATTCGGCAAGAATTCGGAGTCTGTGATAAAGGCGCTTGAAGCGTCTCGCAACATGCCGCTTGAGCGTTGGCTTTTTGCGACGGGCATACCCGGTGTAGGCACGACCGTCGCAGCGGACATCGCCGCTGAACATTCCCGTATGGCTGATCTTGCCGGTTCTCCTGTACTGAAGAACGTGATAGAGAACGATTCGCTCAAAGGCAAGGAGCGCAAGATTCTGCCGATAAAGGTCGAGGCGGCAAAGGCCGTTCTCAATTTTTTCGATGGAGAGTATGGCAGACGGTATCTGGCTCGTCTTCAGGAATTTGGCATAGATCCCAGAAGCGCACCGAAGGCAAAGGTCGCGACGGAAGGCCCTCTGGTGGGTGCGGGATGTGTTCTCACGGGAACGCTCTCGCGTCCAAGGGGCGAATATGCGGAGATGATCCG
>JAGBFY010000616.1 GCA_017936245.1 Kiritimatiellia bacterium | reverse complement strand
AGGGAGTTCACGCTCTCATCCTTGTGGATGCGCTTGATAGCCTCGCCAATGAGGTTCGCCACCGAAAGCACAGTGAACTTGAACGGCAGGTTCTTAACATCAAAATCTTCGCGAATCGCAATCGAGTCGGTAACAACCAGCTCATCGATGTGCGCCTCCTTCTGAAGGCGCTCGATTCCACGCGGAGTAAGCGGGAAGTGCGACACATACGCATGAACGCTCTTTGCGCCCTGCTCCTTGAGGAGCTTTGCCGCCGCGCTCAAGGTGCCGCCAGTAGCCGTCATGTCGTCAATCATGATAACGTCGCAACCCTTCACGTCGCCGACAACGGAAAATGCGTCCACATCGCTGTCGCCCGTGCGCTGCTTGGCAACGATCGCAAGATCCGTGCCAAGCTTGCGGCTGTAGCCGTACGCCGTCTTCGCACCACCGGTATCGGGAGCCACCACGATGGGCTTCTTGAATTTGCAGGAGCGGATGTACTTGAGAATCACCGGCTCAGCGTGCAGATGATCGAGCGGAACATCGAAAAAGCCCTGAATCTGGTTGGCGTGGAGATCCATCGTGAGAACACGATCCGCGCCGGCAGCCTCAAGAAGATTCGCCACAAGACGCGCTGTAATCGGAACGCGCGGCTGATCCTTGCGGTCCTGACGTGCATAGCCGTAGTACGGGACAACGGCCGTAATGCGCTTGGCGCTACCGCGCTTCAGTGCATCCATGATCACAAAAAGCTCCATATACGCCTCGTTCGGCGCAGGAGAACCTGACTGAATCACAAAGACATCGCGACCACGGACGCCTTCCTGCACCTGGCAGAACGTCTCACCATCGGGAAAATGCTTGATATCGATCTTGTTGAGGGGGCGTTTGAGATACTTTGCCACCTTCTTGGCAAGCGGCATGTTCGCCGTTCCCGAGAAGATCATCAACTCGTCGTTATTTCGCTTCATTTTACTTTCCGTGTCTAAAAATCTTTTTGAAGTGCGGTAATATACCAAAAAACAGGTGAAAAAGCAAGCAGTTGAGCCGACTTAACGGCTCTTCTTCCATGCTTCCGTGAGCGTGTAGTACTTCACGAGGAGGTTGCGGCGTTCCATTTCGGGCATCTTGCCGGACTTCATCCACTCAAGGAACTGCTGCATAACCTGCGAAAAGTGCGCTTCGTGACCAATGTCGTACTTCTTGGGAACATCGATCTTCCAGGTGGCTCCTTCCTCTTCACCGTTCGCGGGGACAGCCTTCACGCCGGGATATTTCTCGCCGATCTTGGCAAGAGCGGCGTTAAGAGCGGTCTCGGTTTTGGCGAGATCCGCACCTTGACGAAGCTTGACATAGAGAACAGGCTTGAAACCCTGTGCAGGTCCCTGACGGATCACGAGCTCAGCGTTGGAACCGCGCATGAGGGAGTAGTGCGTATCGCCGGTTCCGGCAGGCGGCATGAAATGCCATTCGACCGAAACCTTGGCGTGGACACCACGCAGGGTGTATGTGAATTCGCCGTTCGCCTTGCACTGAAGGACATTATCCTTATCGACATCGCCCTTGAGGAATTTCGGCCACTCCTTGAGTCCGGTCGACTTCTCGTAGTCAGCCGCCGTGATGGGAGTGTTCCATGTGCGGGCGTTGAGAATCTTTACGTCGGAACGCTTAAGCGTCTGCTCCGGGAAGAGCGACCACTGAACAAGATCGACGAGATGGGTCGTGACATCCACGATAGCCTCGCCCTGCTGCTTGGTATCGTAGTACCAGCCGGGACGACGTAGCGGCTTACCGTTCACGAGCTTGCAGAAGTGGTGAACGGAGACTTTGGTGACCGCAGGATCATCAGGAGTTCCGGGATCCTGAACGCCGTACACACCCGCAGAACGGGAAAGCTCGCGCTGGAGAATCGTGGTGATCTCGTTGCGCTCGGTCATGATGTCGCCAAAGAAAAGTCCCTTCTCCTTCGCGATCGCGGCGGCATCGCAGAGCTTCATGTAATCTGCGGAGGTGATCGCCATCGGCTTGTCGGAAAGGACGTTAAGCCCGGCTTCGACGCCAGCGAGGTAGTAGTCCGGCTTAACGTTGTTGCGTCCGGCAAGAACCACGATCTTCTGGGCGTTCTCCACAGCGGGACGCTTTGCCGCATCTGCCGTAAACCTGTTGAGGAAGTCGGTGCCCGTATAGACGGATTCCTTCCATGCCGTCGGGTTTGCTGCACGCGTGTTGAACTGCTCGATAAGGGAAAGATGGCTTTTGAGCTCATTCCCTTCCGGAGCGTACACGAGCACATCGGACGCCACGCCCTCGTATGTGCGGTTCTGCACCAGAGCCGCATGGAAATGTCCAGGATCAACCGTAACGAACTGTATTGCCGCAAGCATGATGTTTATCATAGTTTCCTTTCTTTGGGGACTACCGCCAGCGACGGTGGCTCCATAGATATTGTTCAGGGTATTGTCTGATGGCCTCTCCGAGGCGATCGTTCAAAAGCTGGGTGAAACCTTCCTTGCCCAATTCATCCGAATAGACAAGCGGTGTGCCGCCAACAAGCCGGTACCTGAACGGCGCGATTCGCACAAAAGATCCTACGACGATCGGCAGACCTGTGCGCATGGCTAGCCGGGTCGCCGTCGTGAACGTCTTCGCCGGACGGCCAAGGAACGTCAGAGGCATCCCCTTTGCCGTATGCTGATCCATAAGGATCGTCATAGCAGACTTCTCGCTAAACCACTGCTTCATTATCGCAGGCGTGAAACCGTGGTTCTTGTCGATCACTGTGACAGGTCCGCGGAAATGGTGATTCTTCATCCACCCTGCGACGAACTTGTTGTTCATCACACGGGCGATGGCGATCATGGGACGCGCGAACGAAAGGAGATTCGTAGCGGCCTCCCACACGCCGTGATGGGCGGAGACGAGCAGAATCGGCGTATCAGGCGTATCAAGCAGGAGCTTGACGGTGTCGGGATGCCCGCCGGAAACATCAAGATGCTCGCGCCAGTTCTCCCTATTTATCACGCGCGGTACGCAAAGAGCCTCGCAGATGTGTCCTGCAAGATGTCCCCACGCCATACGCGCAATGCGGTCAGCCTCTTTCGGATCATCAGTTATGCCGGCTT
>JAGBFY010000615.1 GCA_017936245.1 Kiritimatiellia bacterium | reverse complement strand
GTTTCCGCCTCGAAATCAGAAGCGACGCCCCGCTCCTGCGGACTGATTTTCACTTGCGGCAAAATGAAAATCGCCACTTCACCCCTATTTTATAAGGGTGCGGCGTTTTTTATGCCAGAAAAAATGGGGAACCTCCATAACATCAATACTCCGTTTTTACGACTTGGAATTGGCGATTTTCACATGAAGCGTCATACGCCGTTGCGTACGCTGCCGAGGTCCTTGGATAGGATCACGCGGCTCCTCCTTTCATCCATGCATTACGCCACGTAGAATAAAAGGTTTTGGCTTTGGTTAGTTATGGGTAAAGGGAGAAGAGTAATGAGTGATGAGAATGAAGAGTGCTTCGCACCCTTGAGACGTGTGGGACAGGAGGGACGCGCAGGACAATAAATTCGAGCAATTCGCAGAGTTTAGCATTGACGGATCATCACCTGCCCCACCTGTTAAATTCAAGCAATCATCGGTCTTACGTGTCGCATACACAACCGCAATCCTTGAGTATGCTCATGCGGATCATCCTCTAAATTGGGACTATCTGTCAGTGCCGTTCGATCTTGCGTTCGACGGAAAGGCCGGACGCCCTATCGCGGCAGACGAGCCGGTAGTCGCCAGTGGCATCATCGATGTCGGTCAATATGTCCACCGTGCATGATCCGCCTTGCAGACACACCCAGCCCGCACCGTCAAGTTCGCGTCCGGAAGCATCGTAGAGACGTATCTCTGCAGGAAGCAATGCTTCAACAGGTCTGCCGCTCGCTCCAACAGCCGTGAATGTCACGCGCACCGGCTTTCCGGGATGGACGGCTCGTGGCGCATCAACCTTGACAGATGCGATGCGATCCTTCAGGAACGCAAAGATGCGTCCGTCATTTGTGGAATACTTGACCGGAACCTTGATACGCCCATCGACGCGCGAAAACGCAGTTTCACCGCCTCTGGAAAGTTCATACACAGCCTTGACCGAGCCATCATCTATGATGGAAACATCACCTTCCTGCGGAAGCCCCTTCTCCATCGTAAGCCCCCACGGCCCGACATAATCTCCAAACGTGCGATGGTCGTTTATTGCAAACAGATAGTCCACGCCATTCCAGTTCCGGCCATAGACGACAATCTCCGGGGACGAACTGTCGACAGGCGAAACATACCTGGACTTGAGGGCGTTGCGCACCTCCTTCACCTGCGCAAGCATCTTCGCCTTGGCCCGGAGCGTCCCCTTGCGGGTACGCTCGTCACCCTCGCGGGCGGCCTCCATCGCATTCACGGCCCATGTATGGTCCGAAGCCGGAGGCGGCGAAAAACTCACGAGCGGCACTTCAATGTCGGCCTTCAGCGCCGTCAGAAGACGGTTGTCCGCCATGAGGATTCCGCCCTTGGTCTGGAATTCCTTTATCTTTGCGACGACCGCAGGCGTGAGGAAAATGCACTCCGGCGCATACAGGACCTTCACGTTATCCAGGCCATCACGAAGTATCGTCTCCTCGTACACGACCCTTGGATCGAGACGCGCTCGCTGCAGGAACGTAATCGCCGGAACCTTCCATCCCCATGAAGCCGGACCGCCAAGAACGCAAGTAGTGAAGCTTTCAAGAATGGCGACCGGCGGCGGACGGCGGCCAAGACGTTTCAGGGTAGGTCCGAGCGGAGCGACCACATCGTTCAGCAGATGCTTGATGCGAACTGTAGTTTCTGGATTCGTATAGACATATCGTGTGGCGGATCCCGTCTCGTAGATAGTTCCCCATCCATGGTACATGATTGCATCGACAGGTTTTGCGATCATCGACCAGGTTGCCTCCTGAAGGGTATCCGGCGGAATCGTCGGAAAATCCGCAAGTGGGCGGCGGCGCACCCATTCAGGTTCGGGAGTAACCTTCTTATTCATTGGGGCGATCTGGTTGCGGTAGCAGATGAGCTGCGTCATGATGGAGGTCTTCTGCCCGCGACGGCCTGCCGACATCG
>JAGBFY010000614.1 GCA_017936245.1 Kiritimatiellia bacterium | reverse complement strand
TAGGATTCTTCCTGTTCCCGATTGCGCTCTTCCCGTTCCTCGCACTCATATCATACCGCTGGCAGGCGATCGATACGCTGAACATCCCTCCTGAGAAGTCATCCAACCTGATAGGCGTAATCGGCGACACGTTCGCCTACAACGGCTATCAGCTCATCGGGCTCGCCACATGGGCGGTTGCTCCGCTTACGCTCTTCCTCGGGCTTCTGCTCGTGCTGGGCAAGACGTTCCGTCCGAGCCGCAGGTTCTTCATGTTCCTGCTTTTCATGTTCGCAACGACGTGCCTTCTGCAGCTTCTCGGAGACTCGCCGTCCGTCGCCGCCGTGCTCAAGGAACTGAACCTCGGTTCGAACGCCGGAGGCGCCCTAGGATATCTCGTCATGGACTGTGCGCTTTCGCGTCTCCTCTCTCCGTTCGGTGCATCGATCCTGATGGCGACACTGATGATGTTCGCGCTCATCTCGATGATCGGATTCAAGACGATCCTTGTCGGCCTCGGAAACTTCATCGGCGGCAAGCCGCTTTCGCCAGAGGAGATCAAAGCCAAGGAAGACAGAAAACGCGAAGCCGAGGAACGCGCACAGGCAATAAGAGCGGCAAAGGAGGCGGCGCGTGCGGCCAAGGAGGCAGAAAAGCGCAAGATTGCAGAGGAACGCGCCGCCGCCTAGGCGGCAAAAGAGGCGGAGAAGGATGCAGCCCGCGCAGCGATCGAGGCGGCGCGTGAAGCCGCCCGCGCCGCAAAGGAGGCCGAACGCAGAGGCGAGCCAGCCCCTGTCGCCGCAGCAGCCGTTTCAATGCAGAGCGCGCCGGCAAGACCCGCCGCAGCCGCAGCCGTCCAGAGCGCACCGCAAACCGCCGCGACATCTCAGACGTCCGCACCGGCGGCAGTCGATGATGAGGCCGAAGAGGTGGATAAGGGACCGTACCTCCTTCCGCCGCTCAACCTTCTCAATCCGCTTTCCGAGTCGTCCGCAGACCATGGAGACGTCGCCGCCATTGGTCTCAAGCTCATTGAGACGCTCACCATATTCGGAGTCGAAGCCACTCTCCAGAAGGCGGTGCAGGGTCCGGTGGTCACGCAGTACGTCCTTTCGCTTGCGCCGGGAACGCGTCCCGAAAAGGTCGAATCGCTCCAGAACACCCTGATGATGGCGATGAAGGCGAAGTCGCTGCGCATTCAGGCTCCGATTCCGGGCGAGGACGCAGTCGGCATCGAAATGCCGAACAAGACCGCAGCGGGCGTGTCGTTCCGCGAACTCATCGAATCTGAGACGTGGAAGAAGAACACCGCCCTCGGCAAGAACGGCCAGGCGAAGTACAACCTTCCCCTTCTCCTCGGCAAGGACGCCGCCGGACACGACCTCGTCTCCGACCTCGCGACGATGCCGCACATGCTTGTGGCCGGCGCGACCGGACAAGGCAAGTCGGTGTGCCTCAACTCGATCATCAACGGACTGTTGATGTGCCGGACGCCGGAGCAGCTCAAGCTCATCATGGTTGACCCAAAGTGTGTGGAGTTCACTTCCTACGCATCGCTGCCGCACCTTCTTGTGCCTGTCATAACCGACACGAAGAAGGTCGTGTATTCGTTGCGTTGGGCGGTCGCGGAGATGGAGAAGCGTCTCAAGATGTTCGCGCGCGCAGGCAAGAGAAATATCGTGGACTTCAACTGCCGCGAGATTCTCACCCAGCCCGACATGTTCGGCGGCGCGGACACCGGAGCAGACGACATGCCGAGAACGGTGCCGTACATCGTGATCATCATCGACGAGGTGGCGGATCTGATGGCCTCCGCAGGCAAGGAGGTCGAACCCGAGATCGCCCGCCTCACCGCAAAGGCGCGCGCCGCCGGCATACATGTGATTCTCGCCACGCAGCGTCCCGACACGAAGACCATCACAGGCACGATCAAATCCAACATCCCCGGGCGTATCGCATTCAAGACGTCATCATCAATCGACTCCCGCACGATTCTCGATGCTACCGGCGCGGAATCCCTCATCGGACGCGGAGATATGCTTTTCCGGACGAAGGAAGGCATCCTCATCCGCGCACAGGGCGCGTGGGTCTCCGATCCGGAGATTGGACGGATCACTGACTTCATCGCCGAGCATGCGAACGTGCAGTTCGACAAGAACTTCGCCACTAAGCTCGCAAGGGTCAAGGAGGCGGCTATCACAGATCCGTTCGCGGATAACGAGGACGATCCGGATAACGCGCCCAAACCGGTCGAGGGAGCTTCATCTGTCGTAACAGCGAACGGCGGCGTCGCCCCTTCGGGAATGACCGGTTCGAAGGAAGAGGATCTCTACAACAAGGCGCTTGAGGTCGTAAGGCTCACAAACCGCGCATCGACATCGCACCTTCAGCGCAGGATGGGCATCGGCTACAACCACGCCGCGCGTCTGATCGACCTTCTGGAGGATAGGGGCGTGATCGGTCCCGCGAAATCCGCTGGCCCACGTGATATTCTCATTGATCTCAACGCTCCTGTCGAGGCCGTTGCCCCGTCTGCACCAACAGCACCCGATGCGGCAGAGCCAATTGCGGCAGAAGCAGAGCAGACCGTCGAAATTGATCTTTCATCCGTATCCGAATCAGACCCTTTTAACGAAAATGGAGGAAATCCATAATGTCCCTCGGTAACACATTGCGCGCCGCCCGCGAAGCATGCGGCTTGACGACATCCGAACTTGCGGCCCGCACACACATGCTGGTGCAGATAGTCGAAGGCTTGGAGAACGAAGACTTCCGCCGCATACCTGCGCCGATCTACGGACGCGGATTCATCAAGCTCTACTGCGAAGCGGTCAATCTGGATCCGAAGCCGCTTCAGGCGGAGTTCATGGACCTGTTCAACAGGGCAAAGGACGCTCCTGCAAAGAATGAGATGCCTCCGGTACGTTCGCGTCCGCAAACGGCTGAACCGCCGCCACAGCCTGTAGCCCCTGCACAGGAGGCCGCAGAACCCATGCCTGCAACCGAAGAACCGGTTGTGGTGACTGTCGATGCGACGGTAGCGCCTTCCGTCGAGGAATTTCCGGCAGAAGCAGCTCCTGTTGCGGCACAGATCGCCGAGACGTCTCAGTCTGCAGCCGAACCGCCGCCGGCCGAGTCGCTTTTCGATCTTCCTATCCAAACCCAAGATCCGGCGCCGGCAGTAAACGTTCAGCCGCCGCCAAAGCGTTCGTACGGTGAGCTCTTCGGACAGACCTATGCCGCAGAAGAGGAAACACCCAAGCAGTCCGCCGCCGAGAAGTTCCGCAACACTATGTCAAACGTCTCCTCCGGTGTGTTCGCAAACGTGCAGAAGCTTCCTCCAAACACAGGTCGCATCGTTGCCGTGTCGCTCTGCGCCGCAGTGATTCTCTGTCTCATCGGCTGGGGTGTGTTCGAACTGTACAAGGCGACGACCCCCGGCGGCAATGCGGATGTTGAACCTGCCGAAAATGCGGAGGTCGCAGAAGAAAAGCCCAAAGCGAAGAAAGACGCAGCTGAAAGCAAGAAAGAGAACGGCAAAACAGCCGAAGTGAAGAAGTCTTCCGCTAAAGCCAAAGAGACTCCTTCCAAGCCTTCCGCGTCGAAGCCCTCTGTTTCCGTCAAGCCGGGCGACCTGAAATCCTCCGGAATCGAAGTCCCTGCCCTTTACATCGACTGACCATGCTCTGCGAAATCTGCAAACACAATGAAGCCGAAGGCGTTCTCCACCGCAAGGACGAGAACGGTGAAGACGAGGAACTGTACGTCTGCAAGAAATGTCTTGCGGCGGCAAACGGCGATTCTCAATCTGAAGAGGATGACGGCGGCGCTCCTTCCGCAAAACCGAAATTCGTTTCCGTCAATGGTGAAGAGCCGCCAGAGTTCCTGAAGAACTTCCTTGACGCAGCCGTCGGGCTGATAGAGGGCGTCGTCGGATCTGAAAAACCAAAAGAGCCGACATGCCGCGTCTGCGGCTCCACATGGAAGAAGATCAAGGAATCGCGCACGATCGGATGCCCCGACTGCTGGGCGCAGTTCGGCAAGGATATCTACAAGGAATTCCTGTGCGGATCTTACGACGCGAAGCACAAGGGGAAGATTCCCGAACGCACACCAGACGGAAAGCCTTCCCGTGCCTTTCTCGAGAAGGAGCTCAAGGATGCCGTTGCGAAACAGAACTACCGCAAGGCTGCACGGATCAGAAAGCAGCTTGACGAGTTGGACGGAGGTGACGCGAAATGACTATCGAGGCTTCCGATATACTCTCCGACGGCTACGTGCGCATGTACCGCCAGCGTACGGACATCCCGTTCATCCCCGACAACATCCTCAACATCGAGACGACGTTCCAGTCGCTTCCGCGTCTCCACGCAGCCTTCACAAGCGCAGCGAAGAAGGAGGCTGAACTCTCGGCGGAAATGCCATTCGCATGGAACCCGGAATTCGGATATGTCACGTCGCGTCCGGAGTTCTGCGGCACAGGTCTTGAGATATCCGCACTGCTCCATCTTGAAGGTCTTCACCTGATCGGAGATCTCGATCCGGTCCTGAACGCGCTTTATGGACTCAGGATGCGCTGTGCGGGATGCGATGGCGATGGATTGCACAACGCCGCCCACCTTTTCCGCATAACGAACGCAAGCATGCTCGGAATCGAGGAGCGCGACATCGTGTCCCGCACCGGAAGAGTCCTCTCCGACCTCGTGCAGCAGGAGACGAATGCGCGCATACGGCTCGTGGAGGAGATGCCGCGCGTGTTCGAGGATGCGATATCGCGCTCCATCGCGATACTGAAATCGTGCAGACTTCTCTCCGAAGTGGAGTTTCTGGACATCATCTCCCCCCTTCGAATCGCGGCGGAGCTTGAGTTCCTCGACAATTTTACGCGCGATGAGGCTCTTGCTCTTACGCGTTCGCGAATAAACCTTCCGCAATCGCCCGCGCCCAGCTCGTTCGAGGAGCAGAAGGAGAAGGACAGGCGCGACGCCGCACTTGCGGACAAGGTAAACAGAAGATTCAAAGGCGTGCGACTGAATGCACGCGGCAAGGATTGGCTATCATGAGCGAAATGTATT
>JAGBFY010000613.1 GCA_017936245.1 Kiritimatiellia bacterium | reverse complement strand
TCGCATCATTGTCCGGAATATCGTCGCACGAGAAAAGAATGTGGTGGGGTGTGGCCTCTCCAGTCACGGGAAGACCCTCCTTCTGCGCGGCACGGATCTGCTCGACAGTCCCAGCGCAGGATATGTGCTGGATGTGCAATGCGCATCCGGTGTCGCGGCACAGCCGTATGTCGCGCCGGACCGCCTCCGTCTCAGCTTCCGGCGGCATGACAGGAAGACCGAATTTCCTCGCCACCGCACAATCACGAATCACGCCCGATCCGAGTATGGACGGCACGACGGCATGCTGCATGACAGGCTTTCCGAGAGCCGCGGCACGGCGCATGGCCACGCGCATGAGATTCTCGTCATCGACGAACGAACCGTCATCCGTGAACGCGACAGCTCCGGCTTCAGCGAGGCGCTCCAGATCTGCGATCTCCTTTCCGAGACGCCCTTTGGATATGCAGGCCGAAGGCGCAATGCGAACGGACAGGGACGCATCCTCTATCTGCTCCCTCAGCCACTCCACACTGTCACCGGCCGGCGTGGTGTTCGGCATGGTCGTCACGCACGTGAATCCACCGGCGGCAGCCGCAGCGGCTCCACTCCTGCGCGTCTCAGCCGCAGACATCCCGGGATCGCGGAAATGCACATGCACATCGCGGAATCCCTTGAATTTCAGATAACGTTCCGCCATATCAATATATCCTGTTCTCGCAGCCGTCGATGAGGCGGCGTATGTTGGATTTGTGCTTCACGATCACGAACACGGCGATCAACGACACCACAACCTTGAGAGAAAGCGGACATCCGCAGAACCACACGGCGATGCCCAACGCCGCCGCCGCAAGGCAGCTGCCTAGCGAAATGTAGTGAGAAAGCCACACGGTGACGATGAAAAGCGCCAGAGCGCCAAGAGCCAGATACGGAATGAGCGCAACCATCATGCCGAACGCCGTCGCGACACCCTTGCCGCCCTTGAACTTCATGAACACGGTAAGCGTATGCCCAATCACGCAGGCAAGACCTACCGCACCAGGCAGATCGCCGCCACACCCGGCGCATTTCGCAGCCGCGAGAGTCGGAACAAAGCCCTTGAGGAAATCGCACAGAAACGCAAGAAGCCCCCACTTCTTCCCTACCGTGCGGTACACGTTCGTGGCACCGATATTCTTGGAGCCGACCGTGCGCACATCAACGCCGCGCATCCTGCCGATGAGAAAGCCAAATGGAACCGCGCCGGCAAAATATGCCGCCGCAATCCACAAAGCCCAATTCAAAGTCTGTTCATTCATGTTTCAAGCAACCTTTCAATTATAAAACCAAGCATCGGGACAGCACAACCATCCCGATTTATCATATGCTGCAAATTATACCATATCCACAAGCGTAAACGGCACTAGATCAAGAATGCATCCCTGTTCTCTGGACTCTTGCTTTTTCCGTATTCTAGCGCCGTAAAGCTCCCTTCAAGAGTGCCTTGAGATAACCATTGGCGAAGAGGCGGCCCATGTTGAAATAGCCGGGGATCGCATCCTCAACCAGCTTGCGGTCGCCCTCCATCTCCGGCACATGATCGCCGCGAACCGGCACATCGAGGTCCAACTCGCGGTAGGTGCGCATCAGCGCAAACTGATCTGTGTCGCCCTGATCATGGAAAAGCTCCGTGAAGTCGGTCTTGTCGCCTTCAACATCGCGCACATGGATAAACGCAATGCGCTTTCCGAAATGACGCGCAACACCGCATAGCGTTTCGGTGGGATTGTTTTTAACACAGAAACTCGAAGATGCAGAGTCTGCAGAGGAATTCAAATCTGCGGTTTGAGACGGCACATCTGAGAACATCAACTTGAAGTTCGCCTGACAGAATGTGACGGCGTTAGAGGGCGACGGATAGATTGCGTATGCCCGGTCGTATGCTTCCACTGAACCGAAAATGCGTGCATACCCGCCGAGTGAATCAAGACACGGATCGTCAGGATGGAGTCCCATGCGGACACCGCATTTCTCG
>JAGBFY010000612.1 GCA_017936245.1 Kiritimatiellia bacterium | reverse complement strand
GACATCGGGTGATGCGGTCCGCACGATTGCGTGGCTTCCTGAAAGTGCAAGGTTTGATGTCACGTCGGCGTCAATCCGCCCTGTTCTGACGGTTTGGCCGAAAGATGATCCGCCAAACTACATGGTAGTGGATCTTGCCCTGCATTCAGATAGCAGGGTTTGCTACTATGCCACCACAAATGCCTTGCCCGGAGGTCTGCTCGACAATCTCGACTATCGCACCGTGAAGCTTGTGTTGCGCAAGATTCCCGCCAAGGGCGTTACATGGCAGATGGGCAGCACTGCCAATGAAAGCGGGCGGAATGTTGGCGTGGGGACTGGCATAGATGCAGAGATACTTCATGATGTAAGCTTCGATTCGAACTACTACATGGCTGTATTCGAGACTACGCAATCACAGTGGTTTATGATAAAGGGAGCGAGCGGACTCGGCGGATCTTTCACACCGCCGGACAGCCGTCTTCTTCTCCCTTTGAATGCCGTCAGCTACTGTGATGTGCGGGAAGGAGGCAACAATGCCCCGAATACGGCTTATGAATATCCAAGTGCGCCGCATCCGGATTCCTTCCTTGGTATATTGCGCTCCCGGACGGGACTTCAGGGGTTTGATCTCCCGTCTGATGCAGAATGGGAATATGCATGCCGGGCGGGCAATGGTGAAAATCTTTGGGGAAATGGCGCTCAATATTCTTATTCTACTAAGAAATTCGATCCACTTGTTCCTGGGCGATATCAGTTCAATCAGCCAGATAGTTCCGCCATGACGCCAGCTCCAGTTGGTTCATATGCTCCGAACGACTGGGGAATATATGATATGCACGGAAATGTGTTCGAATGGTGCGTGGACTGGTATAAGCACGATCTTTCAGGGTCTAACGGGGAAATAAATACTGCTGACGGTACGTCTGGCACGTACAAAAGCGTATCAGCAAAGCACCGCAACAGAAGAGGGGGCGCATACAATCTTCCTGTGGCGTGGTTGCGTTCGGCATGCCGTACGCCTGAACCTGGAAATTCACGTGGCGTACAGAACGGTTTCCGGGTAAAGTACGGGGCTGCCATAGCAAAGTGAAGCAGAGGAAGTTTTGATATGGGCATGATCCAGTCGAAAAGCCGTTACGATATTCTTGATGGCCTGCGCGGAATAGCGGCGGTGTATGTGGTGATCTCGCACCTTGCGGAGTCGTATATGCCAACCCCTCTCAACTGGCCGCAGGTGATAGGTCATGCCCATCTTGCCGTGGATTTTTTCTTCGCCCTTTCGGGATACGTGATAGCGTATGCCTATGACGACCGCTGGGGCGCAATGGGATATTGGGAGTTCTTCAAGCGCCGGTTGATACGTCTGCATCCTTTGGTGATATTCGGTTCGACGCTTGGTTTCCTCATGTTTCTGGTGTTCGGGGTCTGGGCGTTTCCGCAGATGCGGATGTCAGGAACGGGTGACATAGCTTTCTTTTTTCTCCTTTCCCTGTTGATGATTCCCTGTCCATACGGCAAGACCGCCATGAACCTCAATCCGTTCAACGGCCCCAACTGGTCGCTTACGTACGAATATGTGGCGAACATCCTGTATGCATTGGTGTTCAGGCATTTCGGAAAGAGGCTGTTTATCGCATCTGTTGCTGTAGCCGGATGCTTTTCCATGCTGTTGGCAATGAATGTGGACGTGTTCGGGTATCTTGCCGGACGTATAAGATACTCGATCGCAGGCGGGATGACGTTCTGTCCGGCGCAGGTGTACATCGGGTTCACGCGGCTTCTCTTTCCGTTCCTCCTCGGTATGCTGCTCGCCCGCCTGAAGTGGCGCATATCGGTTCCGCAGGGTTTCTGGTGGTGTGCATTGGCTCTGACGGTTTTTGTGTGCTTCCCGCGCATAGGAGGCTGGGGATTGCCGCCTGCCCAGCAGATGACCAGCATCTGGAATGGAGCGTTTGAGCTGTTCGCTCTCTTTCTGGTTTTTCCCTTGATTCTCGTAATGGGGGCGGGGAGCGAAACCGGAGGGGGAAAGACTGATCGGATATGCCGTTTTCTTGGCGAACTCTCTTATCCTCTCTACATGACGCACTACCCTTTCATCTATTGGCATCATGCATGGGCAAAAGCCAACTGGAATGCCCATCCGGTCTGGTTCCACATCGCGCTTGCATTGGCGTTTCTTGCATTGTCCATCCTGTTTGCCTGGATGACATACCGTCTCTTCGATCTGCCCGTACGCAGATGGCTCTCCAGAAAGTAAAGGAGTATCATGGACAAAATGGTTTTGTTTTTTGCCGGGATCGTTTCGGTCTTGCCGGCCTTCGCCATCTTCATCGAAAAGCCGTTTTCGGTTCCTGAAGGGGATTACAGATATGTTGATGGTGCAGGATGGGAAGGGCGTCGCGCGATAGTGTTCAGGTCCGAAACGCCGTGCAGGGGGAAGTGCCCCTCTGTTGCGCTTGATCTTGCGCCCGGATATCAGTATGAATTCACGGCGATAGTGCAGAGCAGGCTGTCGGAAGATTCCGTTGTGGAGCTTTCCCTTTCCTGGTTTGATTCATCAGGGAAGCGTATCAGTTCGGCGACCGGCAAGCCGATGAACGACAACGAGGTGCTTCCCGATGGTTGGGTGCGCTACGGGGCGAAAACTCCCATCATTCCGGCAAATGCGGTTAGGGGCGCGATGCACGTTTACGTGTGCCACGGCGGAAAGGGACGGGCCGTGTTTGACCGTTTCACCCTGAAGCAGCTTGACGCCAAATGGGTCGGACCTCTGCTCTCTTCGGCGTATCAGAATGTGGCGGTCGATGGAACCGTGCGCTTCGCCGTGCCGCTTATGCATTTTGAGGCGCTTCGTATCCCGAAGGGTGAGTTGTGCGCGACATTCACGATGAAAGGCGCGGACGGCAAACCGTTCAGTCTGCCGCCTTCCTGCATAGACGGACGGCATGCCGAGGTGTCTGTCGATGTATCGCGCCTTGCGAAGGGATCCAATCCCGTGGTGTTCGAACTGAAGACGACTAAGCGCAGCTATGGAATCTCGAAATGCACATTCACCCGAGCAGACGCTCTGCCGGAAAGGAAGGTTTGGATCGATTCGAAGAAACGTCTCATCGTGGACGGAAAACCGTTTTTCATGTTGGGGATGTACTGGCGGAAGATAACGGACAAGGAGCTGGACGTATTCTGTCCGTCTCCGTTCAATACGGTTCTTCCGTGTCAGCGTCCGGTCCGTGCGCAGTTCGACCTTTGCCAGAGGCGCGGACTCAAAATGTGCTATCCTTTCGAGAACCTATATGATG
>JAGBFY010000611.1 GCA_017936245.1 Kiritimatiellia bacterium | reverse complement strand
TGGCACACGCGATGGACGCGGGAAGGTGCATCGTGGAATAGCCTTCCTTGTTGCAGTTCCACTCGAGATGGCGCGCGATGATACCGGTCTGGCAGCGGACGGTGAGAGACTCCTTATCCACGCCGTAGTACTTGTTCATGCGCTTCATGTCGAGGATGATGCCGCCGTAGACGGGCAGCGCACCGCCCTGCGAACCGGAGCCGCCGCCCCAGGGGACCACAGGAATCTTGTACTGGTTGGCGATCTTCATCACCTTCGCGACCTCTTCGGTCGAACCGGGATGAACGATGAAATCAGCCTTCGGGCACGGCTTGCCGCGATCATGCCACATTTCGGGAATCCAGTAGTAGTCGATGGAATGCCCGAACTTGTCGGCGAACTTGACGTCAACGTTTGCGTCACCGACCGCGTCGGTGAGCTCTGTCCGAATCATTTCGAACATATAGCTGTCTGTCTTTACTTTCATATTTGCTGACCTTTCCTATGGGTTGCTATTAAACCACATCCACGCTCCAAAAACAAGAGCAAAGTATGATACCAAATGAAAACTTTTGATAAGAATCTGACAACCTCTCATGTCTGCCAATGAAGGATGATCGCACTCGAACTTTACGCGCATCCCACAATCGGCTTGCCGCTCCTTCCGAAGGAAGTACGTGGATAAACGGCAAATGTGCATTTTGAAGGCAGTTCGGAGGCGGCAAACACACAGGAAACCGTCCCCTTGTCGTTCTTGCGCGAAAGATGGAATGTCGGCGAAATCACCCTGCGCACAAGTGACGGAGATTCGCCACCTGGTTCCGACACGCGCACTTCGTAATCGAACACGCGCCCACCCTCTGTCGCAGCAGGAAACTCAACTGAAACCTGACGGTGCTTCACCTTGTCTCGGTTCTCGCCATCGCGAGAAATCACAGTGACTTTTGCCGACTCGGGGAACTTCGGAACGGCTATCTTCGAAGCCCTTGATGCAAACGAGAATGGCGGAGGCTCCGCGAAAGGAAGCGGAATCGTCCAGTCCGGACCTAGTGAATCCACATCTTTCGTTGCAAAATTCCTGCGGGAAAGGACAATCCTGTCCGCAAAAACGTCCATGAGCATCCCGTGCTTGCCATTACGCAGCGAAAACGACGGCATTTCCTTTACGCGCTTTTCCCCGTCACGCGCGTTCTCGTAGAATACATCGTCTGGAACTCCTATATAGCTCAATGAAGCTGTTCCTATGCTTGTGAAACTGCCTTGCCATACGCTCCGCTCATCAGTGAGCGAATAGTGGGAGTGACCCGAAAATGCCACTGCGTTCGGACACTTCGATAGCGCCTTGGTGGATTCGCCTCTATCTCGCCCCCATGCCCAGGGACCGTAGCATGTATCCCTAAGGTGCTGATGCTGAACGTAGAAGAACGGCTTGGACGGATCGAGCGTGGCTTTTTCTCTTTCGATAAACTCCGCAAGTCCTTTTGATCCGTACTGGAATCCAAGAAACGAATATCCCTTTATCTCCTTACGATAAAGACGGACAAACTCTTCGTGGAAGCATTCTGTCCAGGCGGCGTTGAAATCCTTTGCAATGGATCGCTCAAAGCGCTCTTTCTCGTCCGGATAGAGCCGCGCCGCACTTGCATGCTTCCAGAAATGGTTGTCGTGGTTTCCTGTTACAAACACCTTTTCCACACGACGCCCGTCGACAGCCTTGTTGTCCGGAAATATCGAATCCCAGGCCGTACCGACATGGCGCAACTGCTCCGTCAAGCCCTGATCCACAATGTCGCCAGCTATTATAACGCCGTCAACCTTCTGCGAATCAAACCACTTTAAGGCCCCGATGAACGGATCGAGGGTCCAACCCGGCTTGCGGACGTGCGTGTCGCTCAGGACACCCATGCGAAGATACGGTTTCGCCTGCGACGCAAATGTGCGCATATATGGCACAGCCGAGAACGACAACACGGATTTGATGAAGTTTCTTCTGCGCATTGGTGTCCCTCCGGGATTTTCGCCTTAATTACGGAACAGGAATGACAGACAGTATCTTGTCTATGATCTTGTCGCTGGTGATGTTCTCAGCCTCGGCCTCATACGTGAGGAGAATACGGTGGCGAAGCACATCGTACACAACTGCTTTGACATCCTGCGGGGTGGCGTACGCACGGCCGTTGACGAGCGCATTCGCACGGGCCGCCTTGTTGAGAGCAAGCGTCGCACGCGGAGACGCACCGACCTGAATCTGTTCCTTGAGGGATTCAAGCCCCTTCACATTCTCAGGTTCACGCGTGGCG
>JAGBFY010000610.1 GCA_017936245.1 Kiritimatiellia bacterium | reverse complement strand
GAAGGTGTTTGAAGACGATTTCAATGGGAATGAGATTGATTGGTCAAAATGGTATCAGAATCCGTGGGGAAAAAACAAAGATCATGTGTCACTTGACGGAGAAGGTCATCTAGCTCTGAAATGTGATTTTAAGCCTGGTACGACGAATCTCGTATCTACTAGTATTCTTTCTCGTCCAGTGTTCACGTATGGATATGCCGAGGCAAAAGTTAAGTTTACGAAGAATAATGGTTGGTGGGCGGCATTTTGGCTTTACGGAACGTCCAACACAAATCCTGGCGTAGATGGTTCGGAAATCGATATTTTTGAGGATTATTATACTCGCGCTGCGACGCCTGCAGGACCAAATCATCCAATTCTCGATCATAATCTTCATGTTTCTGTCGGAAAATCCCTTCAAAGTTGGCAGTATAGGTCGCGTTTGCCTGGAACGCTTGACGATTGGTATGTGATAGGTTGCAAATGGACGCCGTTTGAGATATCTTACTACGTAAACGGAAAATTAATAAGAAGTTCTGCAAATCACAGCCCATATACAAGTGTTACGTTTGATGCCAAGAATCATGCTGCGTTGAATTGCCCATTACACATAATTTTCAGTGGATGCATTATGAAGGGATGGGGGCGTCGTGACACAACAGGATTCAAGTTCCCTGAATACTATAAGATAGATCATGTGCGTTATTGGGAATATCCCAAGGATGATCCGAGATTGCCGAAAGTGACATGGAAGACACCTGCAATCGGAGACCGCGTCATTGTTCCAATAGGCGAGAAGATTACATTTGAGGCGGAAGTGACGGAGGCGGCGGCAACAAAGGCTCCGATCAAGGAGGTGCTTCTGTTCGACTGCGGTCATCCCGTCGCAGTTTGCACAAAAGCTCCATGGAAGTTCGAGATTCCATTTTCGGAGGAATATTACCGGACAACGCGCTACATGTCGGCTGGGCGCTCCGGCAAAACGCCGCCTTGGGATGCGATTGCCCACGCGTTCCGTCTTTATGTGGTGGACGCCGAAGGGCGTATTTCCTCAACCGATGCCCTTCGTTGGAAAATTCCGGAGTTTCAAGGGATTCGTTCTCCGTGGAAAGGCAAGGCACATTCTATCCCAGGCAAGATTCCTTCTTGGCAGTTTGACGAAGGCGGACGCGGTGTAGCTCATTATTCCCATGGAACTGCACCCCGTACGAAGGGCGCCGGAAATTACCCGCTTTTACGTAGGGATAGTGCGTTTAATTGCCGACCAAAATCCGTGTATCAGCTTAAGACCGGTGAGTGGATGAACTATACAGTAGATGTTGCAGAAGGAGGAAAATTCAATGCAACGCTTGATTTTGGAACGGGTAACTATTTCCCCAATAAGGTTCTTCTAGTTGTTGATGGGATAAAGTGCGGTGAATTTGATTGTCCTTGGCCGGGTAAGTGGGATTGGTCTTTGCGAAAGGCCGAACTAATTGGTGATCTTGAACTTTCTGTTGGGCGCCATGTTATCACGTTGATGCCAGTAGGTTATCTGTCTATGGGAGCATTAACCTTAGAACGTGTAAACACTGCACCTGCAATGTAAGTACGTTTTGCAGCCGCGCACGTCTCACCAGTCTCCGGGACAGTTGTCAAACGAGAAGCTCCATTTTTCTCTTTTCGTTTGCTTTCGGGCGGCGGAAGTGCTATTATTCGTCATGTTTCAAGGAAGCGATTCTTGGGACATGATCTTTAACATATCGGCCGTGGTACAGAATACGGCCGGAAGGTTCGCACGCATCGGGTGATGCGGAGTTGGGCAAGACTCCCCTAGTCGCATGGGCGAGGGGAGTGTACCTGCCGATGATACCGGCAGGGCTGTGTACGCGATTCCGCGTGCTGAGCTTTAAGAGAAAATCCCAGAGAAAATCTGGGGACACACCCTTTGAGAAGGTTGGATAAGTTAAAAAGAGTGGGTGGATATTTGATTAATTGGATGATTTCTGTTGATTCTTGTGGGGACCCTTCAAAAGGCAACGCGCAAGCTGCGCGTTGTACGGTTGGGGTTAATGTAAATGGATGGGATAGGATTTCGTCCGCACAGTAATCTTGAGAATCAGTCCAAACCGTGTTCTCATCATTCGCTGTCTCATCAGAATCGAGGGAACTGCTCCGAATCGAATTCTCATTTTGGGGATTTAGAAGGGCGGGATTAATGTGGGTTGGAGCGGACACATGAATGTGCCTGCAGAAAGTCAATGTCAAGCAGTGAAAAGAAAATGTGGAAATGGAAATGAGATATTGCATGTGTGCATGTGTGATATAATCACCCTATGAAAAAAGAAATGAGAAAGCAATTTGTGTCCCTAGCCTTGACACTGGTGGCATTTGCGCTTGCCGCCCAGTCGGGTTCAGGCAAGGGACGGTATGATATAGGGAACGACCTTGGAAATTCCCTGGAGTCATGGGGACAGTCGGCGGATGATTTTGCCGTTGAGTACGGGAAGATCGGGTTTCGGTTCGCCGGCAACAAAAAGCGGGATGTGGTCATCTGCCGAGACGTCGATGCCGTCAATTGCTTTGGTTTCTCTGTGATGGAATCGCGTGTTTATTTCAAGAACAGAAAAGTCGATCGTGTGGAACTTTCCTTGTTCAATAAAGGCGATGCGGCAAAGGATGGCGTGGTGATGTCCGTCAAGGAACTGGAGAAGAAAGTCGAAGAGATTTCACTCTTGTTGAATGGCGGTAGCAGAAAGATGCCTCAGATAAGACGGGTCAGGGTCAAGAACGACAGGGCAAAGATGGGCCACAAGTTCACTCGAACCTGGTCAGTGCGCAAGCCTGCTGCGGAATTGACCTGGGGTATATCAGGAGAGGACGATTCACGCACCGTCGAATATTTCAGCCTTGAGCTGCGCGGAGTGCAGGAGTCAGGTTCGAAGGCCAGAAAAACAGGCACACGTAAAGCTGCTGTCGGGGCGGCAAGGTTTATGGACAACGTAAAGCGCAATGACGAGGGCGATGTTTACGTGGCGAACGTCCCGATGGTCGATCAGGGCGACAAAGGTTACTGCTCAGTGGCGGCAGCGGAACGTGTGCTGCGTTATTTCGGACAGGACATTGATGAGCATGAGATTGCACAGATGGCCGGCACCCATGCCCAAGGCGGCACTTCTACGAAGGCCATGATATCGGCGGTTGAGACGATAGGCAAAAGATGTAAGCTCGGCAAGCGAGAAGTCGTGGCAAAGATCAGCGGGTGGGATGATATCGGAAAACAGCTCAAGGAGTACAATAAGTGTGCTAAACGTATGAAGAAACCTGAGTTGAACTTTGACGACTTCGTGACCATTGACGGCAATACCCGCATATTCAACGTCGGCAAGATGCAGCAGGCGATGGAGGCGAAGGTTGTAAAGTCAATGTCCATGCGAGATAAGTCGGGATACGCGAAATTTCTGAAGGGTATCCGTGAACAGACAAAGCGGGGTGTGCCGCTGTTCTGGAGTGTTCAGCTCGGACTGTATCCTGAAGCTGGCGTTCCGCAGGTTTTTGGAGGGCATATGCGGCTTATCATCGGATACAACGAGGAGAAGAACGAGATAATCTATACCGATACCTGGGGTGCGGGGCATGAACACAAGTATATGCCCGACGATTGGGCGTGGACGATAACCCAGAACATGTTTTACCTAAATCCACGGTAAAGATGAACCTAGGTTGGAACTTAGGTTGCATACCAGTATGACGTTGCTCACACAACGGCGGCCAGGTGGATCTATGAATTGCGCACGGAAATTGGTTTTGATATAATTCGCGCCGTTTTTTTTTTACAAGGAAAAGAAAAATGTCGAAAGAATACAAAGTCGGACTGGTTGGTGTCGGCGCAGTCGGCACCGAGATGATCAAGGTTCTCAAAGAACGCAATTTCCCCTGCGGGAAGGTGCAGGTGTTCGCTTCTCGTGAACGCGACGAGGAGATTCTCGGCGAGACGTATCACGTTCTCCCTGCCACGGAAAACAGCTTTGAAGGCATGGACATCGTTCTCTTTGCAGGCAAGACCGATGTCGCGATTCAGTTGAAGGATGCTGTCGTGAAGGCTGGCGCCAAGATGATCGACAATTCCCGTGCGTTCCGCCAGGATCCCGAGGTTCCGCTCGTGGTTCCCCAGGTGAACGCCGAAGACCTTGACTGGAACAAGGGCGTTATCGCGAACCCGAACTGCACCACCGCCATCATGCTTGAGGCTGTCGCTCCGCTTCACAAGGCGAAGAAGCTTAAGCGCGTCATTGCTTCCACGTATCAGGCTGCGTCTGGAGCCGGCGCTCCCGGCCTTGCCGAGCTTGAGCTGCAGATGCGCGAATATGTCGAGGGCAAGCCGCTTACGGTGAAGGCGTTCCAGCATCAGCTTACGTACAATCTCATCCCGCACATCGACAAGTTCGACGAGACCAACTGGTACACGCTCGAAGAGCTCAAGATGCGCAACGAGGCGCGCAAGATGCTCCACGCCCCTGAGCTCATGCTCTCCTGCACTTCAGTGCGCGTACCGATCGCCCGTGCCCATTCCGAGTCGCTCAATCTTGAGTTTGAAGAAGATATCACGCCCGAGGAGGTTCGTGAGATCCTTACGGCGGCGGAAGGCGTCACGGTTGTGGATGATCCGCTCAACGGCGCCTATCCGATGCCTCTCGATGCGACGGCCAAGTATGACGTTCTCGCCGGACGCATCCGTCAGGATATCTCCCGCAACGACAAGAAGGGCATCGACATGTTCATCTCCGGCGACCAGCTTCTCCGCGGAGCAGCTCTCAACGCTGTCGAGATCGCCGAACATCTCGTGAAGCGCGGACTCGTCTGACAGCGCAAGTAGTACATATAATCGCTTGATGCGAAATCGGGAGGGACAACGGAAGCGTCGTCCCTCCTGTGTTTCATTGCGCAGATATGCTATAATCATCACCATGAAAAAGTTGCTGATTATACTGTTGCTGTGCGCGTGCGCGTCTGTGGACGCTGCGCCTAAGGGAAAGTCTGGATCGGGCGGCAAGAAGCCGCTGCCGTCCATGTCGAAGAGCCGCATTGCCGAAATTGCGTCGTACCTTCCGGCTGAACCGTCTGCTCCATGCCCCGGAATCACCAACCGCAAGGCCTGGGGGAAGCTGGCGGAACTGGAATCCGCTGCCGATTTCATCAAAAAGGCGGAAGGCATTCTGGTTCAGTCGATTCCGGAATGTCCCGACGAACTGTATCTGGAATATTCGAAAACCGGCAATCGACGCGATTACGAGCTTCCCTACAACAGACGGATCCACAATGCACAGACCCTTGCCGTTGCGGAATGTTTAGAGAACAAGGGGCGATTCCTCCCGAAACTCTGCGAGTATCTCGAGACAATCTGCGCCGAGCGCAGCTGGGTGATGCCGGCGCACGACGTTGGGTTCAAAACGTTTGACGGGCATCTGTTCCATGTTGATCTCGGTTCGAGTGCCCGTGCACGCACATGTGCATGGATAGTGTCGATGATGCGGGGCGTTCTTCCTGGAGTGCTGTCCTTCAAGGTCAAAAAGGAGATCGAGAAGCGCATCTTCTCCACATACCGCAGCCGTTGGGACAAGAAAAGCGGATTCACTCCGCTCCACTGGTTTGCTGGTCCTGCGAACTGGACGGCAGTATGCCATTGCGAAGTTGTGTGCGCCGCGCTTGCCGTCATAGAGGATCGTACGGACCGTGCCACGTTCATCGAGACTGCGGAACGCTGTCTTCCGTTCTACATCGCGGGGTTTCCCGCCGATGGATACTGTTCCGAGGGCATGGGTTACTGGAACTACGGCTGGGGTCACTATCTTCAGGTGGGATTGGCAGTGAAGCAGGCCACCGGCGGCAAGGTCGATTTCTTCAGCGATCCCAAAACCAGGACGATCATGTCGTTCGGCACGGGATTCCAGATGACCGAAGGACGCGGCGCCGACTTTGCGGATGGCGGCGGTCGCGTTTCCGATGCCGTTTTGCTGCTTGGACATCTCCAGTGGCCGGATCTTCCGGTCAATGCGTCCACGCTCGACAAGGATCTTCTCTTTGGCGGGCCTACTGTGTTTTTCCTTCGTGCGTTCGGTCAGCTTGACGGGGTTCCTGCCGCACGTACGGATGCCATGCCTATGCGCAATACATTTCCGTTTGGACAGGTTTGGGTGTTCCGGCAGGATCCGAAAAAAGAAGTTACTCCATTTTCGGTTGGTGTCAAGGGTGGACACAACGCGGAGTTCCATAACCACAACGACGTAGGATCGTATGCGGTGATGTTCGGCGGCGTGATGATGTCCGGCGACCCGGGCGGCACGCAGTATACGGCTCTTACGTTCAGTCCGAAGCGCTACACGCTTCCGCTTCTTGCCTCCTACGGACATCCAGTGCCGGTGTTGAACAACTGCTATCAGCAGGCGGGACGCGAATATGCCGCAAAGATCATATCAACCGATTTCTCTGACGAGAAGGATAAGGTCGTAATGGACATTGCCGGGGCTTATCCCAAGAAGGCGAATGTCAAAAGCGTTGTGCGCACTTTCGAATATGACCGCAAGGGCAGGAAATTCACTGTGACCGACAATGTGACGTTCAAGCTTAAGGGGACGTATTCCGTTCCGGTGCTAACCTCTGGGTTTATCGAACCCGCGAAGGAAAAGGGCAAGTACAGGCTTACCGTGAGCGCAAAAGACGAAGTGCGCGAATGTGATGTGTCTATTTCTGTCGCCGGTGCGAACTGGAAGCTCTCCGAAGGCAAGCGCATCGATAACCCGAACCGCACAGCGCCTATGCGTTATGCCGTCATGCTGGACGGACCAGTGAAGACTGTTGAAGTCAAAATTGAGTTTTCCGCAAGCGACGTTGTGATTGCGGAGGCGATAGCGGCAGAGGCACCGCCGCCAGATGCCGCCGAGAATGATGTTGTCGATAAGGAAGGCCCCGTTTTGTTTGACGAGGCTGCAGGCGTGAAGGCTACAATCGTATATGGAGGATTGGAAGAGCGCGTCTACGCCCGTGAGATGCAGTGGTACCTTGGAGAGATGACGGAAGAAACGTTCCGTCTTTCAGACAGGGAACCTGAGTCCGGTCCGGCGGTGATTGTCAAGGTGGAACCCGGTGATGCACGTGTATATACCACGAAGGATCGCGTGTTCATATCAGGGAACGGGAAGGGGCTTTCCGTTGCGGTGTCGCATTTCCTCGAAGGTCTTGGCGTGCGTTATCTGCACCCAGCAGACTATGGGCGCGTCATTCCTTGGAAGAGCAAGGTCATGTACCCTGACTCGGATTGGAGAGCGCCGCCGTCCGCGGCAATCAGTGCAGAGGTCGCCAAGCCCGACCGCAGGAAGCTCATCCAACTTCTGAAGTCTCCTCAGCCCGTACTGCGCGACTACTATGCGTGGCATGGAGTGGATGCGGGCGAAATGCCGGCGCCTACTGCTGACGGATGGGCACTTTACTGTAAGGTCAAGGGCGTGGATCCCTCCGACGCTGCGGCAAGCGAGGCGCTGCTCGTAGATTTCCGCCGTTCGGCGTATGGCCCTGCCGCCCGAATAATGAACGAGTATTTCAAGGAGTGCGCAAAGCCCACGCCGGATCAGACGAAGCTGGCGGAGATTCTCGGACGCGCTACGGTTGAGACCGCAAACGAAGCCGCCATCTCCGCACGCATCCGTGCAATATCCGATGCACTGCAGTAATTGACGAATGTGATGTACAGAATGGGCGTATTTCGATAATTTCATTTTTTTATTTTTCGTTCAAAAGGGGTTGCGTTTTGAGACGGGAAATGAGATAATTACGCCCAACAGAACTTATTAGGAGATAAAACAAATGAACAAGAACAAAAAAGGCTTTACGCTCGTCGAGCTGCTCGTGGTTATCGGCATTCTCGGCATTCTCATGGGTGCACTCTTCCCGGCGATCTCTTCCGCCATGGTAAAGGCAAACCTTTCCGCTTGCGGTATGCGCGGTCGCAACCTCTTTGTGGCCATCACCGCCGCCAACACGGAGCGTGAAGCTCTTGGTCTCGGCAACGTGTGGCCGAAGACGCAGGCTGAAGAAAATGCCGATGCCGCAACAGATCCGCTTTCCGGCGGTGTTTCGTCCGCACAGGACTATTTCACATATCTCTTCGATATGCAGAATATCTCCGATACCACCAAGTGGAAACCGTACATCTCCGGCGTGGATATTTCCGTCCTTTCAGGTGCTGGCGTTCCCGCTTCCCCGAACGGCGCAACCAAGATTGACGCCAAGAACTGTCTCTGGAACGTGACGGCCAATATCACGGATGAAATTCCCGATGTGTATCCGGTGCTCTTCTCCCGTAACCTTCCTGCTTCCCAGCTCCAGTCCTATGCCACCACGTATGACGGCGGCTCTCAGGAACTTACCCTCGGCAAGACGGGCGGAGCAACGTACGATACGCCGTTCGGCAACAAGGCGTTCGTTCTCATCCGCAAGGGTGGCGGCGTGATTACGCAGACGGCCAAGTATGCGCTTACCTCTGTGATGTTCAACAAGCAGCCCTACTCGATCGAGGCGGAGAATCCCCCGCAGTTCCTCGAAGCCAAGTAAGGCATGCTCGTAAAGGTCGCAATAGACCTCGCACTCGACCGGCTCTTCACCTACGAAGTGCCGGTCGAATTGTCTGGTGAGATAAAGGTCGGGCAGCTTCTGCGCGTTCCGTTCGGACACCGTGAAGCCCGTGGCTTCGCCCTCGAAATCACCTCCAGCTCACAACTCACAACTCACAACTTTCAACTTAAAAAAATTCTCGGCATTGCGGATTCGGCTCCGTTTTTTTCGCCGGAGATGCTTAAGCTCGTCAGGTGGATATCGGACTACACATGCTCGCCCATCGAGCTGTGCCTCAAGGCTGCGGTTCCTGCCGCAGTGCTCAAGCCGAATGCTAAACCAAAGCAGCTTCTATTTGTCGAGCCGGTATCTCCAGATAAGGTCAAGGATTCTGTATTTACCGCCTATCAGCGTGAACTTCTCGAAAATATTCGGAGGGTCGGCGGCGGTTGGGTGCAGCAGCTGTGCCGTGAGTTTACAACCACTCCGAATACTCTCCGTGCAATAGAGGAGAAGGGCGGCGTTGTGATCGAGCAGCGTAATCAGCGCCGCGATCCGCTTGCAGGAAGGAACGTTATTCCTTCCAAGCCGTTGAACTTGAATTCAATGCAGCGAACGGCATTGGATGTAATTATCGGTAGGGCTACCTCTCCTGTTCTTCTGCATGGTGTGACGGGTTCGGGGAAGACGGAGGTTTACCTTCAGGCCATTGCCCATGAGTTGAGCTATGGACGCGGCGCAATTGTGCTTGTACCGGAGATTTCGCTTACACCTCAGACCGTCCGCAGATTCGCCGGACGATTCGGCGGCAAGGTGGCAGTTCTCCATTCCGCACTTTCGGACGGCGAACGCTACGATGAATGGCACCGTATCCGTACCGGGGAGGCGCGTGTCGTCGTTGGACCGCGCAGCGCAGTGTTTGCGCCAGTCAGGGAACTTGGACTCATCGTCGTTGACGAAGAGCATGACACCAGCTACAAGCAGGATGAAACGCCCCGGTACAATGCACGTGATGTCGCGTTGATGCGCGGCTTCTTCGAGAAGTGCAAGGTTGTTCTCGGTTCCGCCACTCCGTCCCTTGAAAGCTGGCACAATGTCAGACAGCGAAAATATGCCATCGCTTCGATGGCGGAGCGTGTCGCAGGACATCCCATGCCTGATGTGCACGTAGTCAACATGGAGGAGGAGTGCGGAGAGCGCGAGTCGGCTCCGATCTTCTCGAAGTTTCTGCTTGACGCCATTGCCGAACGCAACAGGCGCGGCGAGCAGACTATTCTTTTTCTCAACAGACGCGGCTATTCGCGGGTTCTTGAGTGCAAAGCCTGCGGGCACGTGATGTCCTGTCCGCAGTGCAGCGTCGCCTATACCTACCATTCCGCAGATGCGTGTCTGCGCTGCCATATTTGTGGCGGCTGGACGACACCCCCGCCATCGTGTCCGGAATGCGGTGCCCGTGAATTCTCGTACACAGGCGTAGGAACGCAACGCGCGGAACAGGCGTTGCAGAAGTGTTTCCCGCATGCCCGCATCCTGCGCATGGATGCGGATTCGACTTCTCGCAAGCATTCGCATGATGACATTCTTTCGCGTTTCCGTGCTCGAGAGGCGGATATTCTCATCGGTACGCAGATGATCGCCAAGGGACTTGATTTCCCTAATGTTACGCTTGTAGGCGTTTTGAATGCCGATGCATCCCGCAATATGCCGGACTTCCGGGCGGCGGAACGAACGTTTCAGCTGATTGCCCAGGTGTCGGGAAGGGCGGGAAGGGCGGAGAAGCCCGGCGAAGTGTTCATTCAGACATTCCATCCGGAAGACCCCGTGATTCAGATGGCCGCTGAGGCTCGGTTTGACGGCTTTGCGGATGCGGAATTGAAGGATCGCACAGATGCGGGACTGCCGCCATACATGAAGTTTGCGACAGCGCTCTTCCGTGCAAAGGATGAACTGCTCGTCCAAAGATGGGCCGGTCTTTACGCGAAGTCTTTGGCGAAGTATCCGGGACTCACAGTTTCCGAGGCAATGCCGCCGGAAGAGCTGAAGAAGCATCTCTCCAGGCAGATGAAGAAGCACATCAACAAGCGTCAGTATCTTCAGGATATCATGGATAAGAACTTCACACCAGAGATT
>JAGBFY010000609.1 GCA_017936245.1 Kiritimatiellia bacterium | reverse complement strand
GCTGCAGAAAAATGCATCCGGCCGCCCATGTTTCCGTATATGCCGCCAAGCTCCTCAGGGATCTCACTCTGTCGACAATCACAATATGGTCAACGACCCGTTTTAAGTTGCATTTACTTTGATAAACGGCCGAAAGTTCCCCTTTCCGCTTCGGTCATTTTGTCTTGCGGCGAAGGAGAATGGACGCAAGTGCAAGCAGCACAGACGGGATCAGAGCAAGATTGCATGCAACCATACGGACAACATCACGTCCGGCAATCGCCTTGCCTGTGGCAAGATCCGACACCGGACTTGCCTCGGAAACGGCAGACGTCAAGGACATCACTGTCCGGGAAATTGCCAATCCCGCCTTCTCTCCGAACGTGGCATTGAACTCGTCAGGAAACTCCGCCACCGCGTCTGGCGCCATCATTGCCGCAGCCAGCAGAACAGCCGCAGTGAACAGCGCCACAGGACGCGACAGTGCCGCCGAAAGGAAGAGTCCGAACGCCGCAAGAAGTCCAGCAAGCGCCAGCATCTCAACAGAAGCGCGGACGCTGTTCGCCAAGAACGAATCTCCCGGAGCAAGAAGTTCAATATCCCTTCTTGGACGCAGCATCACATCCGACTTGCCCGTATTCGTAAAGGACAGCACACCAGTTCCGTTCGTGTTCGACTCTGCACAGGCAACAAGCGGCACCTCCAGTATCGCCTGCGTATTGTTGCTGACAGTGCCAGATGTGTTTCCGAACCTGAACACACCGTTCAAAGCCGCCTTCAGGCTGTACATGGTCGAGAATCTAGTCTTTACCGAAACAGGGTCTGTCCCCACATAGGTGAAAGGCCAAGATGCCGTCTGACCGGGGCGCACAACCTCGTAGCGTTCATTTTCCTTTGCCGTGAGAAGCGAAAGTATGGCGGCGCGCGGAGACTTCTTTACTGCCTCAGGGGTTCGTTCATCCTTAAGGAACGCGTCCATCGCCTTCGCAGCCGACACCTCCGCTGGAGGCAGGGCTGGCGAAACATGTACTCTGCAATCAGGCCTCGCGCCCAAACCCTTCTGCGTCACAACGTTCAGCAGCACGGCATTCGCAAAAACCACACACGAAAAAAGAAGAACGACAGCAAGCCACCGTCCAAAGGCAATGGAAAATGCAGATGTTGGGCGTACCAGCGAAAGAGGAAGAAGGTCATCCTCCCGTTCCTTTGCGAACATTCCGCCGCCTATCGCAAGTGCGGCGACATAAACTGTCGCGGCAACCGCTCCGCAGACGATACGTACCGTCATTTCAAACTCACCGGCATCAGTGCCGTCAGAGCGAACAATCCCAGGAAGGAGAAAATGAGACGCAAAAACGGCGGCCAGAAGCGTCCATAGCGTCTTGCCCCGCCAAAGTCCCCGCCAGGCTATGAGAAACGCAGACTTCACTGTGCATCCTTCCGGATATTGAGACGCTCCTCGAAATACTCCTCCAGCGCATGGCGCTTATCCTTCGCATTCGCAACGATCTCGGCGACCGAGCCGCCACCGACCTGCCGTCCTTCTGAAACAACAGCCACGCGACTGCAGATATCCTGAACATCGAAAAGCTGATGCGAAGTGAGAAGAACAGTCATGCCACCTGACGCTAGCTTTTCGACAAGCTCCTTGACCTCGCGTGTTCCGATGGGGTCTAGTCCTGACGTAGGCTCATCCAATATCAGCAGTTCCGGAGACGCGACGAGAGCGGCGGCAATCGCCACACGACGCGCCATTCCTTTTGAGAAGCCACCCACAGTACGCTTTGCTGCATGGGTAAGGTTCAGCTCTGCAAGAAGTTCAGCGGCGCGAACCTTCGCCTCCTTGCGCTTCATGCCGGAAAGCCCGGCATAGTACATGACCGTCTCCTCGGCGGTCAGGAACGGATGGAGATGTGAAAGCTCCGGCAGATATCCTAGACGCGCACGTGCCGCTTTTGCCCGGGGATCTAGTCCAAACAGGCGCACCGTCCCCTTCGTCGGCCTGATCAATCCAAGAATCATCTTGATTGTGGTGGATTTGCCCGACCCGTTCGGTCCTATGAGACCAAACACATCCCCTCGCCTCACCTCAAGATCAAGTCCACGCACGGCATGGGCCAGAGGACGCAGCCAGAAATCCCGAAAGGTCTTCTCGACATTTTTCAGCTCTATGACATTTTCTTCCATCGTCACTCCAACTCCTTCCTCTCCAGCAGGACACATCCGACAATGCTCCACAATGCAGCAAGCGCAACGCCGGCAACAAGGGGCATAAGCACTGCACGACTGCCCTCCTCAAGCCAGAACACCCGCATATCCGGAACAAGAAAACCCACTGGCATCAGAAAGCCTGCAACAGCTGCAGCCGCAACGAGCACGGCAACTCCGTTCGCCTTAAGCCTTACAGCCAGCGCCCCTGCCATCATTATGTAAACCAAACAAGCCGCCGCAAGAGACGTGAACGCAGGCAATGCTGAAACAAGAGAAGATACCCCTTCTATCAGAGCCAATCCGGGAATCTGAAATGCGACGGCAAGGATGCACGTCCACATGCAGAACCTTCTGCTTGCAAACCTGTTCAGAAACGCAGAAGCGGCAAACGCCAGTATCGCGCCGGACACCCCTACGGCAAATGCCGGCCCCCACACGCGAACCACACCATTCTCGACAAAGATTGTCGATGCCTTCACGCATGAAAATGACGAAAGAAGCGTTGCCGAAAGCACCCCTGCAAAGAAAAGCGCGAACACCGCAAGCACCCCTGATAGACGCGCCATGAAATACAAGGAGCGCGACACGCCGAGAGCAAGCACGGCGGCGGCCGTACCAGACTCAAGTTCACGTCCTATGGATCGGACGGCTGCAGGAACGGCAAAAAGAAGGCCGAACACGAAAAGCGAAGAAAGCCCCGTCTCCCTGGCAAGACGCCCCGGAACACCGAACCTGTGATACTGCAGCGACGGCAGAATATGCACAGCAAGAACGGATACAGGAAAAAGAATCGCGGAAAGCGGCTGAGACATAGTCTCAATCGCCGCTGTCCGCGCAATGGCCAGAAAGCGCCGCATGTGCGCTTACCGGCTTCTGTCAGTTTCAGAATAGAAAGATGCCAGACCGTTCGGCCCCGCTTCCGGACCGACAGCCTGAGTGAAAAGCGACCATGTGCACAGACCGACAACAATCAATGCCGCAATTCCGGCGACAAGGGTCATCGCGTTAAGCCAAACGGGAGCGCCAGATACGGTCTTCGAATCATCTTCGGAAGAGGACACGGCAGACGTTGGCATTGGCCTGATTTCAGGTATGTCAGCGATGGTCGGAATGTCGGCAACTGCATCCATGCTGGAGCCTGATGCATCTGCAGCAGATGCCTCCGTTGCGGCTGGAGCTGCAACAGTTGCACCCGGCTTGCGGAGTCCACCGACGGTAGGACGCTTGAAGTTTGGACGACGAAGCTTAAGGGTCTTCTTCTGCGTAACCGTAGTTGAAGGTTCCGCCGCAGCGACAGTTGCCGCTGTAGCAGCCTCCGCGTCCGTCGGAATATCGGCAACAGGAGCTTCAGCAGCCGGAGCCGCAGGTTTTTCAGCAACAGGAACGGTCGGTGCTGACGTATCCACAGCCGCAGGAGCGGGGTCAGCCGGCTTAAGCGGACTGACAGCAGGCTTTATGGCGCTTGGAGCCGGCGGAATATCCGTAGGACGGCGAAGACGGATCGTCTTCATCGGAGCCGCACTCTTTGTTGCCGGAGCAACACCGATCGCGGACTCCAGCGAAATGCGAGAGGTCTTGGTCTTTGCTGCCTGAGCCTGAGCAGGAGTGAGAATTCCTTCAGCGACGATACCTGTCTTGCGGAGAGCCGCCTGAGCAGATATCGGACTGGTCGTCGACTTAAGCTGCGGTGCAGCCGGGGCGGCGACCGGTTCAGCAGCGGGAACTGCAGGAGGTTCAGCAACAGGGGCGGCAGCCTCGGGAACTGCAGCAGGCGGCGGCGGAGTGCCGGTCGCCGGCTTGAGCGTAACGGGCTTGGCGCCGCCAATCACCGGCTTGCGGATGAGCGGTTTACGAATAACGGGTTTCAGTTTTACGGTAGGAGCCGAAGCCGAAGCGGCCATAACGGACGGAGTCACCTTCGGCGGAGCAGCGCCACCTTCATCAGGTGTTATCGGCGTCAAAACTGTTTCATCGCTCATCTCTAAATCTCCTTAAACCTTCTGTGCGAGAAGTCTTAGACAGACATCACTTCCGCTTCCTTGGACTTAAGCTCGGCATCGACGCGGGCAATACCCTCATCTGTAGCCTTCTGGATCTTCTCAAGACCCTGGTCGCGTTCGTCCTCGGTGATCTTCTTGTCCTTCTCAAGTTTCTTGACAGCTTCGTTCGCATCGCGGCGGATGTTGCGCATGACAATCTTCTGATCCTCTGCCTGCTTCTTGGCAACCTTCACGATCTCCTTGCGACGCTCTTCGTTGAGTTCGGGGATCGTGATGCGCAACACACGACCATCGGTCTGCGGAGTGACGCCGAGATTGGCAGCGAGAATCGCCTTGTTCATTTCACCGAGAATGCTCGGATCGAACGGGGCAATCTTGATCTGACGCGGCTCGGGCGTGGAAATCGTCGCAAGATTCTTGAGGGGCGTAGGCGCACCATAATAATCGACCTTAACGCCGTCCACCAACGCAGGCGAAGCCTTGCCGGTGCGAAGCCCGGCAAACTGGCTCTTCAACGTATCGAAGCTCTTATCGATCTTTGCGCTTGCATCTGCAAGCACTTCACTTACATTTTCCATTTCTGTTATCTCCGGTAAAGACTATTCTCTCCAAAAATGTCGTTGATTATACCGCAATTCGCCCGTAAACGCAACCGCTCTGCAAATAAAAAAGTCCGTAGTAGAAGAAATTAAAAAGCCCCATTTTGCCGTAGCACAGTATCCCCTGGACCTCAAGTCCAAGTGGAAGCCCTAGTCGGTTCGCCAAAGCTCGCCGCATTCAGGCCGTCCTCACAAAAACGAAGGTCGGAGAAATAACCTGCCGAGTCCGCGTGCAAAACAGAGCCCACGCTGTATACGAAAGATCAACCCTCCCGGATCTCGACCGCAAGATTCGCCTTCAGCGACTCCACGATCTTCGCGAACGCGGCGTTCACCTCGTCATCGGTGAGCGTACGGTCCTCGGCCCGGAAGCTCAAGGAATAGGCGCGGCTCGAACGACCCTTGCCCAATTCCTTGGATGTAAAGATATCAAATAGCTTCACGTCCGTCAACTCCTTGGGTGCAGCCTTCTTGACGGTCTTCACCACAGCCTCGTGCGTGACATCCGCACCGGCGACGAACGCGATGTCACGCGTCATCATCGGGAACTGCGGAACGGGAACGATGCGTCCGATGGCGTCAACACGCTTAAGAAGCACCTTGAGATCCATCTCCGCGAGCGCAAGCTGCGTCGTGAGACGGAACGGATGGCGGAGCTTCTCGGAAACGACTCCGAGTATGCCCGCAGGACGTCCATTGACCACGATCTCAAGGGCTGAGGCGAAAGCCGCATGTTCGACGGGACGGAACTCCGTCTTGCCGACCTTCACGAACTTCACAACGCGCTCGACGGCACCCTTCATCCAAAGGAGCGACTCTTCAACAGAAACCGGCTTGACCCGTGCAAGGGCATCGCGTCCGACAGGACCGAAGAAGCCCATCGCAAGCTTCGCAGACTCATGCGGCGTTCCGTCCTTCTTGCTGAATACGCGTCCGATTTCAAAGAGCTTGCCTTCCTCAAGACGGTGCGCTGCATTGCGGCCAAGGCTCTGGTATAGCTGCGGCAGAAGCGAATCACGGAGGATTCCGTATTCTGCACTCACCGGATCAGGAAGCGGAAGACGTTCAGGATTATCCCCGAAAACGTTCAACTCGTTTGCCGAAAGGAACGAATAGTGCATCGCCTCGTAGAACCCAAGTCCCG
>JAGBFY010000608.1 GCA_017936245.1 Kiritimatiellia bacterium | reverse complement strand
TGACACATTCCTGCGCTATACATGAATCGACGTTCTTGCCGCATATTCCGCCTGAACGTGTTTCATCACTGTCGGGAGAATCGCCACGGAAACGTCCATGACGCACAGTAAATCCCTGAACCCTGCTGTTTGAGCTCAGATACACGCACCTTACAGCATTCGTTCCGCAACCTGCATACGTACCCTTCACAGGATTTATCGTGGCATCCGCACCGGTGATGAACGTAACTTCCGGGCCCTGATCCGCTTTGAGAAGCACTCCCGACGCAACAACCACGCGTGATGATATCATGCAAGTGGGGTCTTGCCCCATCAACCCTTCGTTATAGTCACCAGGGGCGGCATGAACCACATCGCCGGAAACCGCCATAGCCATCGCCGCCGCAAGCGTTCTCTTGGGCGAAATGGCAAACCCCGGATTTGAATCATCTCCATTTTCGGCATCCGCATACCAATTGTTGTCGTAAATCATCTCAACCGAAATGCCGCCGGCCGCCTCCACCTGCTCCGGCGTAATGGCCAGTTTCCCGTCAGGAAGATCGGCGAAAAGATTCGTTGCTCCATTGACGAGATAGCCGATGCACGGACGCATCCCGTTCGCCGGAGTCAATGTGACGGTCTGATCCGTTATCACATTACCGCCGATGTTACCGCCTGTCACCGCAACGCCGCCCTTATCGGCTTTTACGTAAAGTTCCATGGCTGAGACTGTCTCCGCAAACGCACCGACAACAACCTTCCCGTCTTCAGAGACAATCCTGTTTCCGCAGAAATCCGTTGCCGCATGCTGATAGAACAGCGCATCTGACGGCGCCCAAAGGCGCGTCGCCGGCGAATAGGACTTCACCCTGTAGTCACCGGAATCCACATCCACGAAATTTGGATCGCCGTAGAAAAAGCCTACGGAGCTGGGCAGCGCAGGCTGTCCGTAGAGAATCGTGTTTTTCAATTCCGTGGAGTTTCCGAGAGTATTGCCGCCCATTATGATGGAGTTGTGGATACGGGCGGAATAGATGTTATATGCCGCTTTCGCATTTGCGTCCGACTCAATTATAGTGCAGTTGTAAGCCCGCGAATCGCCGCCTATGACACCATAGGAGGATCGCGCAGAAGGATTATCCACAAACACACACGCATTGGCAAGCAACGGGTGGTTGCCAACCGTTCCCGAGCCAAGGTTTTCCGTTACGTAAAGACGGTCCAGCACACCTGCCGCTCCCGCCGCATATGTATTGGCAACATTGTTGGACACGATGCAGTCCGCAATGCAAGCCAAACCGCTTGCCGAAAACCATCCGCCGCCCAAATAGGCGCCATCTTTATCAACACCTGCATTCTTCGCCCTGGCTGAACACCCTCCCGTAAGCGTAAAGCCCTGAATACCGTTTCCTACATCTCCATCCGCAAACAGAATGCACCTTCCTGCCTTCGGTCCGCAGCCGGGAAGCGCATCGGCCGAAGCATAATCCGGGTCGGCAGTGCCTTTGAGCATTGTCCTTTCCGCACCCTCCTCACCCAGTATGCGCACGCGATTCTTCTTGCCCACAGTGACACTCGCCTTTCCGTACGCGACAACATCGTTCCCGTTGGCATCCTTGAGATAATGCGCCTCTCCTTCACCATACGTACCCGATCCAACAAGAATGAGGGTATGTACATCATCGACCGCCGAATCTACGGCTTTCTGTATCGTAGCGAACGGCTTTTCCTTGGATCCATCACCACCAATGTCGTCTCCACCGTTTTCTGGCATGGCTACATGGATTATGGCATCCGTCTTCCTTGCTATAATCTTGTGTTCGCTGTACTGCCCACCGGTCAATGGAGGCGGCATAACAGTTATACCATCATCAGCTTCCGGCAATCTCCAGTTACGCGTCGCCGGCGAAAAATTGTAGCATACAACACGCTCCCCTGAAGAAAGATTTGGCAACACCCTATACTGACACGGATATGAAACAGGATAGAGGTACGAGACATTGGGATGGGCAGGATACCCCTCAATTGAAAGCCCCTTTTCAATATGCAGCAAACCGCCCTTTGCTTCTACCGTCTCCTGTATGCATCCCATGTGAATCGCACCTGACGCAGGATATGGCTTTCCATTGAAATCAAGAAGCGGTTCATCAGGAGGAAGCTGTACTGCAGCAGCCTCCCCTTCAAGCCACTTGCGATTCCCCGTGCCATCGGCAGGACCGCCCGCCTTCACCCGAAAGTCATTCAAGGCTGGAGCTATAAGAGAATACTCCTTTATTGAACAGTTGTTGTAGTTTGCATATGCACATTTATCCCCGACCAGCACAATGCAGTTGTATAGATTCATGTAAGCACTGCTGCCACCTGCGACACCCAGTCCATTTGTTGCATTTACGGCGAACGTGGTGTTCACCGCATTTCCCATGTGCATTAGATAGCTAGACGGGGCGTCATTGCCGGACACCAGACACGAATGCATGTTCATGCTGTGACCTACCGAATAGCCCTTGTCCGTGGCAGACCTGTTGCACGTAAACCAAGTCCGTACGGCAGTCCCCTTGAACATCGCCGCCTTCATGCTCGTGCAGTTCGAAACAACGCAATCGACAATCCATGTCGAATCATTGTTCACATATACAGCACCGCCTTGATCGCTTCCGCCTGACGATTCCGTAGTATATCCGTCCCTGATGGTAAATCCTTTGATTACGGTATCTTTCGCCAGATGGGAAACGCCGATACACCTGATTGCGTTGGCACCACATGCTTTGGTGACCGGATCAGGCCCTCCCACAATGTGCGTAACTTCTTTACCGTCCCTTGATATAAGATTGACCGGCTTATTTACGGCAACCCGTGAATGGCCCTGAACATACATCGTATCATTGCTGTATACTCCAGGAAGCACCATCACCGTATCATTCGCCTTCAGGTCGGCATTCTCCAATGCATCCTTGATGGAACCGAACGCGGACGCTTCGGTCATGCCGTCAAGGTCAGGCTTGCCGTAGTTGTCGTCATCGACATACCATGTGGCGGCAGACGCGGAAAACGCAATCAGCAATCCTGCAACGCCACAGAACAATCTCCCGATATCAGGTCTATTCATGTCACTCCTCCTGTTTCATTAACGAAGTTTGAACTTCAGATTGGAAATCGCACCGCGATACCAGTTTAGATGACGGTTGGCCGCACCGATTGCCGTATAGCGCGGATTGTGCTGGTAGCCGCTTGCCTGAACGACCTTGCCGCTCACGCCGTCCACCTCAACACGAAACTCCCTCTGGTCGAAGGTTACGCGCACCTTGCTCCATCTGCCGGGGACAAGCGAGTGCTCCGGGCCATAAGCCTTCACTATCGCCCCAACATGGTTCGCATATCTTTCCGCAATGAAATACGCGGCGTTGACGACACCGTTTTCCATGTGAATCTCAAGTCCACAGGCGCCGGAGCCGAGAAGCGCCTGCTTGCCCTCGACTGTATCCGGCCTGATCATGAACTCAATCTCGAAACCCGCGAAGGCAGGAATCACCTGCTGAGGAAGATGCGCACTCTCGCATCCCTTGAAATGCAGGGCCTTGCCGCCGTACGGACCTTCAACGCGGGTTGGTGCGGAATCCTCCCAATCCTTCATCGTAGGAAGCACATACTGCGTGACAATGTTTCCGTATCCCGACTCCCCG
>JAGBFY010000607.1 GCA_017936245.1 Kiritimatiellia bacterium | reverse complement strand
TGTAGGCGAAATCGCCACGGCTCTTGTTGGCGATTGCGTCGATATTGACCTTGGCATTCCCGAGGATGCTCGTGAACTGTCCAATCATGTTCGCCTCGTTCTTGTGGCAGATCGCAACGCGTCCGGCCTTGTTCACGGGGCCGAGGGAGCATGCAGGATAGTTTACGGAATTGACGATGTTGCCGTTCTCGAGATAGTCGCGCATCTCCTTGACCGCCATCACCGCGCAGTTATCCTCAGCCTCTTCCGTGGATGCGCCGAGATGCGGGATCACGATGCAGCCCTTCTTGCCGGCGGTGGTCGAGTTCGGGAAGTCGGTCACATAGCGGCGGACCTTGCCGGACTCAAGAGCCTGAAGCATGTCGGGCTCGTTGACGAGAGCGTCGCGGGCTGCATTGACGATAATGACACCGTTCTTCATCATGGCGATCGTCTCGGCGTTGATCATGCCCTTCGTGGATTCGAGGGCGGGCACGTGGATCGTAATGAAATCGCATGCGCTGTAGATCGCCTCGACGTTCTTGCAGTGCTTGACTGCGTGATCAAGATTCCATGCGGCATCGACCGAAAGGTAGGGATCGTATCCATAAACCTCCATGCCAAGCGCGACGGCGGCGTTTGCCACCTTCTGCCCGATGGCGCCAAGACCGATCACACCAAGCTTCTTGCCAGCTATCTCGGTTCCTGCAAAAGCCTTCTTCGCCTTCTCCGCGGACTTGTTGATCGCGGGATCCTCAACGTTGGCCTTCACCCACTCGATGCCGCCGACGATGTCGCGGGAGGCGAGCAGCATAGCCGCGATCACAAGCTCCTTCACGCCGTTTGCGTTCGCACCGGGCGTATTGAAAACGACAATGCCCCTCTTTGCGTATTCCGCGTGCGGAATGTTGTTCACACCGGCGCCTGCGCGAGCAACGGCAAGGAGGCTGTCGCCGGGGGTAAGTTCATCCATCTTTGCGCTGCGTACGAACACGGCATCCGCTGCCGCGAAATCCTCCGTACGGGCGTAGTTATCCGTCAGGTTGTTGAGGCCCACATCCGCAATCGGATTAAGGCACATATACTTGTAGTTCATCTTGCTTCTTTTCTTTCTTTTTAGAGTTTATCGTAGAAAGCCGACCCAAATAGGTCGTATGGGCTTGAATTATACCACAACTCCATACAGGATGACAGCACAACCGCAATTGGATCAACTGCCTCTCCTTTAAATCGCAAGGGTACAAGATGGTTGAATTTCAATGGCGGATATCATAAAATACTTCAACATTCAAATAAAGGTATCAGGCTAATGGAGATATTTTAAATGTCCATGATTTTTGGATGCATTCTTGCATTGATTGCTGACGGCGGTTCCATCGTCTATCCAGAGGCTACCGCAATCAAGGAGTCCACTTCACGTATCCTTTCCTTCGATAAAGCCTGGGCTTACGGCAAAGGGTTCGTCAGAAAAGGAGCCGAGATCGAATGCGACAACGGTTCCGACGCAAAAGCGATACGCGGAGCGCAATGGCGCGTGGAGCTCAATCAGGAAACGGCAGTTCCGTTCTCTATTACGGCGGAAAGCCGGACTACAGGGCTACCGGGCGGAGCTTCCTGCAACTATTCCGTATATCTCGACATTCTCTATAAGGACGGAACAAAACTGTATGGTCGCCATGCGGCTTTTGCCGTCACAGGAAGCAAAGAGTGGCAGAGCAGAACCGTTACCGTGGCACCGGAAAAACCGGTGAAATCCTTCACATGCTATCTGATGCACCGCATCAGATCCGGAAAAGTTCATTTCCGAGAACCCAGAATGAAGCAGTTCCTAGGATCCAGGTTCTGCGAATACGACGCCAGCGTCATAGACATTGGGGAAAGCATGAAACTGACAAAACCCGGTTTCATCGTTCGCGACGCAAAAACACCACGCGGATTCATATCCATTCCGGAAGGCGGCAGCACAGAGAACATAAAGCTTGACGTCAAAAAGACGCCAATGGATGACGGTGCCACACTCTTTGACGTCACTGTGAAAGAACTCTCCGGCGAAGACCGTGCCGTTACACTTGTGTATGCGGTACCTGCAGGAGGTAAAGGTCCGTTGACGTGGCATGAAGATCCGCGCACCTCAATGGAAGTGCAGGATTCCGCAAGCAATGGACAGTGCCGCTCGACGATACCGCACGACACAGGCTTGGGAGAACTTTCACGCTGGCCATTTGGAGCAATAACCGTCGATGGCCGCGGAGAGGCGCTCGGCACGGACGCCTCTGCGCCGGCGTTCTTCAGGACAACAGCGCACGGACCGTTGCGGCAGCTGTTTATCGCATTCGACCTCGGATTCACAAAAGAGAAACCTACGGCACATTTCCGTTTTGTAAGATTTGGATTTCCCGCTGGACAAGGTTTCCGTGGCGCACTAGCCGCATATCAGAAGCTGTTTCCCGAAATGTTCAAAGTCCGGATCAAAAACCACGGGCTCTGGATGGCGTTCAGGAAGATAAGCAAGGTGCAAGGCTGGGAGGACTTCGGTTTCTGCGTGAAGGAAGGCGACAACGAGACGGACTGGGATGATGCGCACAACATACTTACATTCCATTATACGGAACCATCCACATGGTGGCTGAAAATGCCGAAAAAGGAAAGCACATACAGTATTGCAGATTGCCTCATGGAAGCTGACCGGCTCGCTGCGAACGGAGACAAGGCGGCATTGGCATGGCGGCGCTCTGTTTTTCGGGACGAGACCGGATGCGTTGTCGGCTCTGTTCAGGATATGCCATGGTGCAAAGGCGCAGTATGGAACCTCTGCGCCCTTCCGTCAATCCCAGGCGGAGACTATGATTTCAAGTTTCCGCATGAATCGTGGGAGAAACGCTATGCGGGCAACGTATTCCCCCAAGGGGTTGACGGCGAATACATAGACTCCGTGGAAGGCTATCTCACGGCACAGATGGACTTCTGCAGGGAGCATTTCGCCTATTCGAAAACACCGCTCGTTTTCGGCAAAATCTCAAAAAGGCCGGGCATAGCTAAACCCCTCATGATGTATGAATATGTCCGAGAGACAGCGGACCGCTGCCATGCCATTGGCCGTCTGCTCATGGGCAACGGCATGCCAGTGCGCTGGCCTTGGCTGGTGATGTACAGCGACTATGGCGGGCAGGAGATAAACTGGATAGACCGCAAGACGGGGAAATGGAAACCGGCACCCGATTCAGAAATGCTCTACCGCAGAGCCATGAACGGCGGCAAACCATACTGTTTTCTCATGAACACCGACTTCTCCAGATTCACCCCAGAGATGATCGAGAAATACATGCAGAGATCACTCGCCTACGGAATTTTCGCAGGCTTCTTCAGCCCAAACGCTTCTCAAGGCCACTACTTCTCCTCTCCCGAACTCTACAATAGGGATAGACCCCTTTTCAAGAAGTACGTACCACTTTGCAAGAAGATATCAGAAGCAGGATGGCGGGCCGTGAACACGCTTCTTTCCTCGGACAACCCGAACGTCTTCGTTGAACAGTTCGGCGACAGGCATGTCACCGTATTCAACACTTCGGCAAAAGAGCAGACCGTCCGACTCACCCTTTCCGGAGACGCAAAAGCGGCAAAGGAACTTGTCGCAGGCGGCGAGTGGTCGTTTAAGGATAGTGTGGTCTATGCGACAATTCCGCCTGAAACCGTCCGTCTGCTCGAGTTCGACCGGTAACCTTATGGATTACGCAGACGATATAAAGAAAACAAGGAAAATAACCAATGAAAATATTCACGAAATACACAGCAATGTTCTGTGCGTCGCTTACATCCATATTTCAGCTGATGTGCGGATGTTCAAGCGTCCCAGTCGAACCAACAGCAGGTGTAAGGTACGTAGATGAGTTCGACCTCGCATCCGCTACATGTGGACTTGGCAAAAAGGTACGGGCAAAAACCAGCGTAGACGGCAATCCACTCGTCGCCGGACGGAACAAAGCGACTTCCCTGAGAGGATTCGGCGCTCATGCGGAAAGTGCTGTCGCCTTCCGGTTCAACGGCAAGGTAACGGCTTTTGATGCCCGCATAGGTCTTGACTCCGACAGCCAGAAGGCGAACACATGGAAACACCACTACATCGGTGCGCGTTTCCGTGTATGGGCAGATGGCAGGATTGCATACGACTCCGGCACAATACGTGACCGTGATAGCACGAAAGACGTGCATGTAGATCTTGCTGGAGCATACGAAGTTATCCTGGAAACCACCTCTCCAATCGGCTGGCTGTCGTATGTGGGCGGCAATGCAGACTGGCTCGACGCACGTTTTACACACGAAGCCGGAGCAACACTTGAATGTCTGAACGTAACGGAACTCTCCAAGCAGATTGGCATCCTTACGCCGCCTGAAAATCCCAAGCCGCAGTTCAATGGAGCAAATGTGTGGGGAGTGCGTCCTGGACACGAAGTCATCTTCCGCGTGCCTGTGAGCGGGAAACGTCCAATGAAATTCACTGCCGAAAACCTGCCGAACGGAGTGACGTTCGATGAAAGGAAAGGCGTTCTGAGAGGCACAGCGCCACAGATGAAAGGACGCTACCCCGTAACCGTAACGGCAGAAAACGAATGCGGAAAAGCATCTGCCACAATCACGCTGTGCGTAGGCGACACGCTCGCACTCACACCCCCGATGGGTTGGAACAGTTGGAACTACTGCTACTGGACGCTTACCCAGAAAGATGCAATGGAAGCGGCTCGAGCGCTTGACGAGACAGGTCTTGCAGACTATGGATGGGCGTACGTCAATCTCGACGACTGGTGGCAGATGAACAACTCCGGCAACGACCGATCAAAGACCCGTTCAGACGTTCAGGGTCCAGCACGCGCAAAGGATGGAACAATATTGCCCAACCGTGGATTCACCGACATGAAGGCATTTACGGACTATTGCCACAGCCTTGGGCTAAAGGCCGGAATATATTCCAGTCCAGGACCGCTCACATGCGGTGAGTGCGAAGGCAGCCTTGACCACGAAGCTCAGGATGCCGCCATGTACGCTAAGTGGGGATTCGACTACATCAAATACGATTGGTGCAGCTACAACAAGATTTTTGCAACCGATACGAAAGGACGCAAACCCACTGATGAGGACTATGCGAAGCCCTATCTCAAGATGGGCAAACAACTTGCCGCCCAGAATCGCGATATAGTATATTCACTCTGCGAAATGGGATTTCCAAATGTCAAGAAATGGGGACGTAAAGTCGGAGGGAACCTCTTCCGCACGGGAAGTGACATGAAGGACTGCTGGATGTGGATGCGAGACTCAATTGAAGGCGCGACTGGTGAATATGACTCATGGACGGAGGCAGGGCCTGGCTATTGGGGCGATCCTGACATGATGCTCATTGGTCTCCAACGGTCTTTCGGAACTGTCCACCCAACCTATCTCACCCCGAACGAACAGTACACGCATGTCTCTCTATGGTCGTTGATGTGCGCACCATTGCTGTTAGGATGCGATCTGTGGAAGCTTGACGATTTCACAATGTCCCTCATCAAGAACCGCGAGATAATCGCCATCAACCAGGACACGCTTGGAAAACCCGCGCAACGAATTGTGCGGACGGATTCGCATGAAATATGGAAACGTCCGCTCTCCAACGAAGATTTCGCAGTCGGAATCGTCAATCTCTATCCGTTGACGAAAAGGATTGACCTCAATTTTTCCGACATAGGTCTTGAAGGTGCATTCAAGGTGCGCGACGTATGGCGGCAGAAGGACGAAGGAGTGTTTTCAAAAGCCTACTGCGTAGAGCTTCCGCCGCATGCGACAAAGGTCATTCGCATGCGGCTATCCGACTGCGCCACTTGCGAATGAATCAGCGGTTGCGGATCGCTTTTTCAAGGCGGTCCGCTATTAGACTGCGAGCCTCAAGAAGAACCTGCGGATTGCGCGGATAATTAACAAGTGAATTGAACGGAGTCTGCGTAGTGCCTTCAAGAAGCTGATATTCGTAATCCTCAACGGCATCACGAAGCATGGACAGCCGCACGGACGGCAGGATGCCTTTATGCCCGGGATACATGAAAGTTCCATCTCCAGGACATCTCCCCGTCAACTCGTTTTCCTTCCAATCCGGGAAAAACGTTTCGTTTTCGTCAAGCTTGGCATTACCGTTATCCCAACGGTTCACGATCCAAAAAAGAAAGCCCTGAAGCCTGTATCGCCACGTTAGCCACCCAACAAGCATCCGCCCTTCCCAAAGCGGATTTTCATAAGAACCGAAGTTCGGGAGCGGAGGTTCCGGGAAACAACACGAATACCACCACACTCCCTTACCCAACTTCTTGAGTTCCTCCGAGACGCTGAAATCGAAGTGCTGGATTATCGGACAGAATATGTCCGACGAAAGCACTCCATTGCGCGAACGATTCCCTTGTGCATAATCCTTGAACTGACGGGAAGTGGTTACAAGCGGAATCTTAGGATATGCGGTTTTCCATCTTTTCCAGAAAACGTCGATTCCATCGTAATATTCCGGCCCCCGCTCGTCAAAACCATAGATGTAGGCATCCTTGAGTAGATCATGCCGACGGAGCCTTTCAACAGTTGCTGCAAGACGGTTTGTGAACGACTCGAAGAATCCCGGCGCAAATATCACCTCTGGGCGTCCATACGGAACCCAAATCTGTCCAGGCTTTGCAGGCGGCACTATGTTCAATATGTTGAACGAATTCATGCCACGTTTGCGGGCATAAAGAAGATCATCTACATCCGGCGGTTCGGTGCGCGATATATCATCTGGATTGAGCCTATGGTCAAGCATCATATCCCAGCTCTCCCGCTTTCTGGATGCAAAATCATCCGGATAGTACTTGCGAGTAAAGCCATCCATTACACAGAATGCCGTGCGCATTCCAAATCGTTTTGGAAGCGAAAAACTGCGCACTTTAACAGATAACGGAACTGGCACCGTCCAGCCATCCGACGAAACCCGGATGACACCATTGTATTCGCCGGGAATTTCATCTTCTGCCGCCGTCACCGTAATCCATGTTCCCTGCGTCGAACCGCCACGGACCTTGAACGGAGCGGCGGGCAAAAGCGGTCCCGGCAACCAGCGTTCATGTATTGGAGGAGCCTCCGCATGACGGTAAAAACCATGTCCGCGCGCAATATATCCGACACGTTCCCACTTGAGTCGCCCCTTGAAGCGCTTTCCTTGCGAGTTCTTCAATTCGCTCAACTCAAGATTGACATTCTCAAGCGGCGAGTGAGATGAGACCAGCACCTGGGCTGACTCCCCTTCGCATCTTGCGAGATCGATGGAGATTGTCCGTTTCGCATCGGACTTTGGAAAAGTGAGAGGCGTTACAGTATCAAGAGATTCACATGTCCATACCTGAAAATCACCGGACGGCAAAAGACACCTTTCCTGCAGACGCGACGGCGATGTGCGCTCTGTCACCAGCTTAACTTCACGCCCATTGAAAACCTTGCGCACGGTAACATCCGAATCGGAATATGGCATATCCGTCATCGACTGCACTTCAAGGACATCATTCGTCCCCTCACGCCGCTCAATGGAATGTCCGTCAAACTCGACTTCCCCAATTCCATCACGGAAAATGCCGTAAAGTTCAAGCTTAGACACCGGCTTCTTCGGGACAAACGCGCCCGTTGCACGCTCCCAACCGTGTGTACCTGGATTGAAACGCGCTTTCTTGTTCCAATCATGCGTACCATCCGCATAATGGACATCAAGATACGCACAGTACAACTGCGCCTCTGCTTTCTCTGCACGGCTACGGACTGAAAACACTATCGGTCTGTCATCTGGCGATTCGTATTCGTAGGTCTTAAGGACGTTCGTCGAATATCTACCTTCCTTCGCAGCATGGCACATAACCGTAAAAGCCGCGAATAGAACCGTCAACGCACATTTCATGCGAAACCTCTCAGCGCAGGATGATTGTCGTACCGATCGGCTGATATGTCAGCGTAAGAATGACCTTGGAGGCATCCGACTCATGTGGAACGGAAGCAATGCGCCATCTTGTGACGGTACTCTCCGGCAGAACGGCGGAAGCTGGGTATGTAGCGATGCGATAGACATCACCGGCCTTGGGGCTGTGACCATCCATAGGTACTCCGCAGAACCCACCTTCGCTACCGGTTATCGCGCCAATTATTTCGATGAAGTCGTTCGTTCTTGCCGCATCCGTGTTCCAGATGCGGATCGGAAACTCTCCGTCCATGTAGATGTTTTTGAACTTCACAACAGCCGCCTTCTCTTTGCCTGTGGCAGCATCGGTGTTCACAAGCCCGACACAGCCGTTGGCGACAACCGTACCGGCCCACTTCGCATCATCCTTGAAAAGAAGTCTTGATCTGGTACCTGGTGCGGCGGCGATCGTGCCAGTAACCTGATTGCCACGGTTCAGCATGGTAAGGGTCATTGAGTTGTTTGCTGTTATATTGGTCACGAGGATGGAGCCGGTTCCTACGATAGGCATATCGGTGAACTGCACTTCATGATCCCAATAGCCTTCGAAGTTCCACCATGCAGGACGCGGAAACGCATCAGTCGCACGAACCTGCAGGAGTCCATGCAGCTCAATGGAAGCAAACCTATCGAACACTTTCCCGTATGCCGCACCTACCCATCCAGTTTCGGGCTTGCTGACGGTTTCCGGAATCAAACGGCCAATATCGTAGCAGCCATCCCGAATGACCACCTTCGCCTTCATTTCCCCGATTGATGCCGTTTTATATATCTCGGATATGCCGCCTTGCAATTCCAACGCCACATGCTGCTTTTCGGTAGGGGCGAAAAAGACTGTCCCCTTGTTCCCTCCGCAGCAGTAAGGATACGAAAACCTTGCGCCGTCCTTGAGCGTGATCTTGGCGGCATTTGTCACCGTGACATGCTGGGTCAGAGTATAGATCACGAGCGCGTCCGAACGCACAAGACCCGAACCAGCGCCAGTGCATACGATATCGGCACCACCGCCTATTACGCTCGTTCCGTTGAGCCACATTGGCGTTCCGGAAACGTGTATTGTGAATCGGATGTCCTCAGGGTTGCCGACACCCATCTGGTAACCGCTGTTAGAAAATATCGTTTCGTTCTTTCCATCGATCTGCTCTATCCTGGATTCCGGCGTTTTGACGAAATTGCGCCAGACAAAATCGCCTGCGGGCCTTACCTCGCCGCCATCCTCCGGACACATGACCCGAATCATGGTCGCGTTGCCATACCATCCGTCGGCCTTCCAGTTCGTGATTGAATCCCTGACTTCGAGCACGCCTCCATCGATATTCAAACCGAAAAGTGCGCTCTCCCCTTCGGACGCAGTACCGAACGTAATGCACGGGGTGGAATAGTTCACTCCATCCGGCAGTTTGATGGTGCCGAAATAATTCAGCTTCATGTTCTTGAACCGCAAACCCTTCGTCTCATGATCCGGCACATCCGCATAGAGGACCGCATTTGTCGCAATCTCGAACACAGGCAGGGCGGAAGCCACTGCGGTACATGCTATCTCGTTTGTAAGCTTCACGTACGAACCTGCCGCACAGACGATTTTGCCGTTGTACGCCATGCCGAGCGGCGGAGGAACCAACGGAGAGCTTTCCGTGCCGCCTTGAAGAACAAGAGTGGCTCCCTCCGTCACCATTATTTCCGAGAACGTGGGCGAACCGGATGAACATATTGCGCTACCGGACCCCGTAATCATGACAGACCCGCCGTCCGGAACCACACCGCCGGTCCAGGCGGACGGTTCGGACAGATCGGACGATACGGAGGTATTGAACTTGATGACATCGGCTTTCTGAAGCACAAGACTGTCGCCGCTTTCCGCAATATCAAGCCCATCGGGAATGTTCTTCAGCAGTTCTTCCTTCATTGCTTCGCGAACCGTGTCGTTCGCAGACGAGAAAAGGATAGCTCCCGCTGAAAGTGAAGACAGGTCAATTCCGCTCTCGAAACTGAGAGTCGATATCTGTTCGGGATATTCAGTTGCGTCAAGGCGGCACCCGGTCACATCATAACGTATGCAGACATTCCCGTTGGGGAACACAAGTCCGGCCAAATCGTTTCGCTGCATCTTGACCGCAACTGTGCCCGCATCAATCCTGAACTTTGGCGGCAAATCAGAACCGACGGCAATTGTCCCCTCTCCCGATTTTACGCATACGACTTCTCTTCCCAAATCATCGAGGAGATTGTCGTAAAAGGAGAAATTCGATATGTCGATGGTGTTTCCTTCATTGACGATAAAATCGGTATTTGCCTTTACTTGACAACTGTCGATTCCGGAAAACGACAGGTCGCCTATTGCTTCAATCTTGCTTCCGCCGCCTGCCACGGAAAGATTGAATTCGCCGGACTTGCCGTTTCTGCTGAAATCCCCGGCCGCTATCAGGTGCCCGGACCATCCCAGCGTCATCGTCAATTTGCTGTTGGCAAGCCCGCTTCCGTCAAACACCAATCCGCGCGGAAATACGTTTGTGCCGTATATCGTGATCTTGTTCTCCTGCGCAGACTTCTCATGTATGCGGAACGATTCAGGATTTATTATTGCCGTACCGTACCTTTCAGTGCTCAACGTAAGTTTATAGGGCCACAGATTGCCCAGAAACTCAACCCTGCCGCCTGCTTTCACATTGATAGTCTCCACTGCGCCGTCGTCTAGCGACGCGACATATGTCGATCCGGAGGGGAATACCAGCTTAGCACCGTCCCATACATTTATGACATCACGCCGTGAATATCTGCTCAAAACATTGAAAACACCGTTCGCGATATCTACCGTATATGACGTCCAGCTATTGTTTCCGGACAGATCCTTTAGCGAATCCCATTTTCCGATAGTGTGCGTACCTCCACCGAAGTTCCAGCTGGCGCAATGTGCGCCAAATATCTCATCTCCGGAACCAGGAACAAGATTCTGCGGGTTTCCCGCACCGACAGACCCAACATCCCAGTTCTCGGGGGCGGCAAAACTGCCGTATGTGGATTCGCCCAGTTTCCAGTGGAAAACCTCAGCCTCTACCGCCGACATCAAGGAACACACCAACAAAACCACCACAAATGATTTTTTGAACATTGGAAACCTTCTCTTCTATGATTTTAAAGAAAAATTTCCCTCAATCTTACCAAAATCATTTTTTTTTTCAACTGAAATCATTTACGCCCATTAAGCAACCTGAAGCAGGCCTTGTATTCCTCCACTCCTGCGGCGGCAAACTCACGGGACTCGACTTCCGTAACCACAACATACTGCTCAGCATAGCGTATGTAGCGAAAGCTGGTCTTTACTTTCCCTGCCGGATACTTCTTTGCAATCCTCGCTGAGAGTAGTCCAAGAGCCTTCTCTCGCACATCCACATCTGTAGCCCTCTTGGTGGAGAAATAGTCCCACACCTCAAAATAGTCAAGTCTACGCGTAATCGGGGTGTAATGCCTGAACATGTTCCGCCAAAGGAAGGAAGTTTCCTTGGGATAGGCAACATCAAGATCCGGCGGCCGGAAAGGATGCAGCAACCTTGCGCCAAATGGCACGAACACGCCATCATCCCATCGACCAAGTTCAAACCTAAGATCGCCATCGACACCATAGGCTTTTTGCGCCGGCTTCGAGCCGAACATAACCGATTCAACATCAAACGGATCGATCGCGCTTATGCGTGTCGCCGCTTCAGGAAGCAAAGCAGCCTCTATTTGAGCGAAAAGCTCTTTGCGGGCAATGCGTTCGGATTGGCTCAACTGCATAGCCTGACCTCCGGCACAACACCCAACTGCCTGTCAAGAAACGCATAACCCGCCTCAAGCGCCCACTGTGGAGCTCTATGTCCTGCTGCATGATGTATGAAAAGAAGATTCTCGGGGTGGCTCTTGTAGCCCTTTGCTTTTATCATGTCCGAATAGCTGCGCGCATCATCGTAATATCCTCCGACCAGACAGAACGGCTTGCCGCCGGAAAGCGTAAGCATTGTGTAGTTTTCAAGTCCGTCAGCGCGTATGGCCGAGAGCTTGCCTGCAAAATAATGAAGGATATCCCAGCAAGACTGATCGAAATTGAAGGCAAAATCGCTTGCCATTATTGCTTTTACGCGTGGATCCATACACCCCGCATGAAAACAGGTCTGACCGCCGAGGGAATGTCCCGTCATGCCGATCCGAGATTTATCGACCCGTGGATCATCTCCGAGCAGATCTAGCATGAGGCGAGCGACGAACACCCGATGTGAATGGGAGTTCCACATCGGCCAGTCGTCGGCTAGTTTGTAGGCCATATCATGAAAACGATGCCAATGGTCACGCGGTTTCGGAACATCGTACTTCACATAGTTTTGGTGGCTGAGATCACACGTAATCGCCATGTAGCCTCGTCTCGCAAGCTGAGCAGCCTGTGCAACCTCGACATATTTTTCAAGTACCGCGGACTCATCATCCAATTCATGTCCAAACATACCCTCAACATAGTAGTAAGGGATTGCAACTGCAGCCAAAGGCCTATCGATCTTTTTGGGAAACACCTTCACCACACGCTGCCACTGCCATTCTTCCGGTCCATTACGCTGAAGATAAAGTTCAGCATCGTAGTGCGTGTAGGAATAACGCTTTACAAGATGGTATTCCCGCTTAAACACATACCCCTCCGGCGGATTCATCCAGAATCTCCAGCGGCGCTTAAGCGATTCAATCTCATCAGGGGTGGGATCGTCGGGCAGTTCAACGGAGAAAGGCGAACGTCCTGTACGCAAATACGGGTTTACACTCCTATCCGATGCATAAAGCCCCAAAGCCGCCAACGAGGCGGCATGAGCCACGAACTCTCGCCTCGACTGCATGACGGCGCGAATCAAAGCTTGCGGACAGAAAGAGCGACGCCGCCCTTATATCCGTCAGCCCCGTACTGATCGACAGCCTTCAGTTCCTCAGCTTGCGCCGCAACCTTGTGGACCGCCTCGATGTAGGGATCAATCTTAGCCGGTTCATAGTGCTTGAACCACGGTTCGCCGAGAACGCGGGAATTTACGAGATCCGCATGCGGCAGATCACCGGTGATGTCCTTGGTGTCGTCAAAAAGAGACGAAAGATGCAGAGGCACGTTGCACCCGGCGGTGAACTGTCCTCCGACCTCTGCGTTCAGCGCATCGCAGAACGCAACATTAGAAACGCCGCCGAAGGCATGTGGATCATAAAGGAAGCGCGATGCGTACCATCCTGACTTGTCGCTGCCATCCTCC
>JAGBFY010000606.1 GCA_017936245.1 Kiritimatiellia bacterium | reverse complement strand
GGTGAAGCCTGTGGGGGATGGATCGAGGCGACATGCGGCGCTTGCGGCTCGCCTGAAATCACTGACGGATCCAGAGATGGTGGAAGAGTGCAACATGCTCGAATCATGGAAATCGAAATACAATCATCAGATTACGGTGCGGACGAAATCTATGTGGGAGCAACGGCTGTTGGCGAGGATGGCTGGCGATAGATGCTCGGGGTAATGGCGAGGGGCTTGATGACGCAGATGTCCCTTCTGTGCCTCGGGATTCGCCGGAAGACTTGAGGTTTCCGGTTCTCATTTGTGTTCGTTGATGTGATGTGGTGTGGTAATTCGGTGAGTGTTGCGGTGAACCGCATACAACGCAAGATTATGATATAATTTACGGTTTGAAAGGAGTCATCAGATGGCTTGGTTTGAGAAGAAAACGGAGAAGGCGGCGATTCCGCAGTCCAAGGAACTGTGGGTTGTGTGCCCGCGCTGCAAAAAATATTTCGCGAAAAGCGACTGGACCGGTATCTGCACGGAGTGCGGCTACCATGGTCGCATGAAGGCTCGCGCACGCATTGCTCTTCTTGCGGACGAGGGTTCGTTCAATGAGCTCTATCGTGAAGTTTCGTACTCCGACCATCTGAAATTCAAGGACGTTTCCGGCACTTACAAGGATAAGGTCGAGTCAACCATCTCCAAGACGGGTGAGACGGAGTCCGTAGTGATCGGTACAGCAGAGATTGGCAAGATCCCCGTTATGCTCGGCGTGATGGATTTCGCTTTCATGGGCGGTTCCCTCGGCACCGGCACGGGCGAGCGCATCTGCCGCGCCGCAGAGCAGGCGATCGCCGAGCGCCGTCCTCTCGTCATCTGCTCCGCTTCCGGCGGCGCCCGCATGCACGAAGGAATTCTTTCCCTCATGCAGATGGCGAAGACCGCTGCCGCGATCGGGCGGCTCAAGGATGCCGGGCTTCCTTTCATTTCGGTGCTCACCGACCCTACGACGGGCGGTGTCTCCGCATCCTACGCGATGCTAGGCGACATCAACATCACCGAACCCGGTGCGCTCATCGGCTTTGCGGGCCGTCGCGTGATTGAAAACACGATCCGCCAGAAGCTTCCCGATGATTTCCAGACGGCCGAGTACCTCAAGGCGCACGGTTTCATCGACAAGATCGTCGAGCGCAAGGATCTCAAGGCGTTCATCGTGAAGATGCTCAAGTATTTTGGGTTTTAGTGGATAGTGGTTAGTTGTTAGTGGTTAGGAGTTAGGAATGGCAAAAGCAATGGCTAAAACAAAGGCAAAGACATTGACGGCATATGACCGCGTGAAGATCGCGCGCGACGCGAAGCGTCCGCACATCTTTGATTTCATCAAGGCGCTCTGCAGCGATTTCGAAGAGCTTCACGGCGACCGTCTCGTGAACGACGACCGCGGTCTTGTAGGCGGATTCGCGACGCTTGGTGGAAAGGACGGGTCTTCTGGCAGCCCCGAACCCTTGCCCAAGGACGCTTTTCGTGTTTTGATTCTGGGTCACAACAAAGGCTCTACGGTCGAGGAGAACATGGCCTCCAACTTCGGCATGGCCAATCCCGACGGCTACCGTAAGGCGATGCGCCTTGCGAAGCTTGCCGAGAAGTTCCATGTTCCGGTCGTGACGTTCGTCGATACGCCCGGCGCATATCCCGGTGATACCGCTGAGGCCCGCGGACAGGCGGAGGCCATAGCGAAGTCTCTTGAGTTCTTCGCAGCGCTTAAGACTCCTGTCGTGGTGGTAATCACGGGCGAGGGTGGTTCCGGCGGCGCACTGGCGATTGCAGTGGGCGACAAGATTCTCATGCTTGAGAACGCCGTCTATTCCGTGATTTCACCCGAAGGTTGCGCCGGCATCCTCTGGCGTGATGGCGCAAGGGCTCCCGAGGCGGCGGCGGCGCTCAAGATCACCGCTCCGGAACTCGAGAAGCTTGGTGCGATAGACGAAATCATCCCTGAGAAGAACCTCATGGCAAACCTCAAGAAGTCCATTGTGGCGGCTCTCAAGGAGCTTGAGAAGCTTTCCGTAGAAGAGCTTCTCGAAAAGCGCTACATGAAGTTCACGGAGATGGGCCGTTTCAATTAAGGAATAGCACTTGATTTATGCGGTGTGATTCCGTATAATCGGCGGCAAACAAAGATCTACAATCATTTGAGGGGAAACAATGGCGACATTTCAATACATCGCGATGGATGCTCAGGGCAAAGAGCAGAAGGGTACCGTTGACGCGGCTGACCGTGCACAGGCTATAGCTGCGGTTCGCGCGGCGGGGCTGTTCCCGAGCGCCATCGGTGAGGTGAAGAGCGCGGCTCCGGCGGCAGCAGGCAAGAAGCCTGCGGCCAAGAAGGCGGCAGCACCTGCCAAGAAGGGCGGTTCCCTCAACAAGGATATCAAGATCAACATCAAGATGCCGTCCTTCCTGCAGGGACGCGTCAAGCCGAAGGATCTTACTACCTTCACGCGTCAGCTCGCTACGCTGGTGAACGCCGGTCTTCCCCTCATGCGCTGCATCGAGGTTCTCAAAAAACAGAACCAGATTCCCGCGATGGGGGCGTGTCTGAACGGCATCTCCGAAAGCATCTCCGGCGGCGGAACGTTCTCCGAGGCGCTTACGGCGTATCCCAAGATCTTCGACAACCTCTACGTAAACATGGTGAAGGCCGGCGAGGCGGGCGGTGTGCTTGAAGTCGTTTTGAACCGCCTGGCCGAGTTCGCCGAAAAGGCGCAGAAGATCAAGAACAAGGTCAAGGGCGCGATGATTTACCCGTCCGTGGTTCTTCTCGCCGCAATCGGCATCACGGCGTTCCTCCTTACCACGGTCATTCCGAAGTTCAAGCAGGTGTTCTCTGACATTCTCGGCGATGCCGCACTTCCTGCGGTCACAGAGTTCGTCATGGGCGTTTCCGACTTCGTGCAGAACAACGGTCTGCAGATAGCGGCCGGGGTAGGTGCGCTGATCGTGATTTACAAGGTCATCGGCCACACGAAGGGCGGCGCGTATTTCCTGGACGTGATGCGTCTCAAGGTGCCTGTCACCGGTACTCTCGTGAAGCGTACGGCGGTGTCGCAGGTGACGCGTACGCTCGGAACGCTTCTCGCCTCCGGTGTGCCGATTCTCCAGGCCCTCCAGATCGTGCGCGACACGGCGGGCAACCGCGTGATCGCGAACGCCCTCCAGACCGTGCATGATGCTGTTAAGGAAGG
>JAGBFY010000605.1 GCA_017936245.1 Kiritimatiellia bacterium | reverse complement strand
GCCAAGGCGGAGGCGATCCGTTCCCGCATGGGCGCATTCTTCAGCATGATGAAAACGCGCACCGGTGCGATACGCTTCCTCATGATGACGGGCGTTTCGAAGTTCACGAAGATGTCCGTGTTCTCCTGCCTCAACAACATCGTCGACATTTCGATGGATGAAGAGTATGCGACGATGCTTGGTTATACGGAGGAGGAGCTTGAGGCTAATTTTGAAGAGCATCTTCGTGAGCATGCCGTGAAGATGGGCAAGACTTACGAAGATTATCGCGCTGAGATGAAGCGCTGGTACAACGGTTTTCGGTTCTCTAAGTTTGGAAAAACGACAGTTTACAATCCAATATCAATTGCTCTCACTCTGCGGAAGAAAGAACCTGAGTTTTCAGCCACTTGGTCATCGACCGGTCGCCCGTCATCGCTTATGAACTATCTTAAGCGTTCGGAAATGCTGGCGATAGATCCGGATAAAACGCAGTTTGTCTCTGAACAGGAATTTGATGTTACGAATCTTGCCGACCTGAAGCCGATCGGTATGCTCTTTCAGACTGGCTATCTTACGATCAAGGATTACTCGGATGGTTTCTATACGCTTTCAGTTCCTGATGAGGAGGTACGACGGGATCTTAATATCCTGGTGGCGGGAGTTGCCGCTGAAAAAGATGTAGCATGGGCGGCAAGCTTGGGCGCGAAACTGCGTGCCGGTGTATTCCCGGAATTCTTCCTTGGACTCAAGTCGCTCTATGCGGCGATGGCCTACGGTTCGACGGAATCTTCCGTTCACGAAAACTCCTACGCCCGTTGCCTTTCGTTCCTTTTGGCAGGAAGCGGTTTCCGCTTCACGATGGAGGATGTGCAGGCAAACGGACAAGCCGATATCGTGGCAAGCCATGTGAACGGCGTTTTCATCTTCGAACTCAAGGTCGGCGAACCGATAGATAAGGCATTTAAACAGATCCGCGAGAAGAACTATGCCGCTCCGTATCTCGCATCCGGTCTTCCGATCCATCTCATCGGACTTTCATTCGACCCCGAAACCCGCCAGCTTGTCGATGCTGCTGCAGAAGAGTTTTAAGTGGTACGATTCTTGAACCTAAAAACGGCAGTTGATTTCAACTCAGAGTCGAGATGCTTATGAGACGCGTAAGACACGAGGGACGATGGTTCCTGAAATTTGCTTTGAGAGTTTTGCACAGGATTTTAGCCACATGGGAGGGGCAATGCCCTCGTTGTCCGGTACTGTGTCGAATGGTGAGGGAGAAGAGCGGAGATTTGCAAGTGACTTTCCATAATATTTCCGGGTTCTGTGAATCACTGCCAGTTTGCAGACTGCTTCCAGAAGGCTGTTTTCTTTGAAGAATCAAAGTTTGATTCATTAACATTCCGTTAATATGGCTCTGGTATATTTTGCGGTGTTCAAAGGAACATCAAAAAAGAAAGGAACTGAGCCATGAAAGACAGAAAAGCAATGATAGCGGCGTTTGGAGGACTCCTTGTCGCGGCGGCGTTCTGCGTCCATGCGGCGGCGGACAAGCCGAAGGCAAAGGATATGACTTCCAAGATGGCCGAATCCTCTGTGACCACGAACGACAACGGAAGCGTGTCGCGCGTGTTTACCGAATCCACCGTGACAACGAACGGAAACATGGTGACGGAACGCCGTCGTGAGACGCGCACCAACATGGATATGGATGGCAACGTGCTTGAGACGAGCACTAGCGAATACGCGCAGAGCTATCCGGTTGGAGATGTCGGGGTGGTTCCGCTTTCGTCACGGACATCCGACGATGACGCAAAGTCCGTCGGCAACGCCGATTCGTTTCTTGGGCTGAAGTTCGGAGAGAAGTTCTCTTCCACAAACTTTGTCGAAGACGCTAATTATCCGGACTTCCTCCGTGCTGAGTTCAAGCCGTCCAAGCCGCTCGACGGATTCGACGACTACTACGTGTACGTGACTCCCAAGACGCACAAGATAGCGAAGATATATGCCTGTGCGAAGGAGGCTATCGATCCCGGCGCAAGCTGGAGGCGACACTACCTTATCGAGGCTCTTGAGAAGCGTTACGGAACATGGGCCCGCCTGTGCAGCTGGAGGCGTCCGTGCTATTCATTCGAAATCGGGCCGTACCGTCATGTGACAGCGTGTCTTGCCGGAGCTTCGCAGAGCTACGAGACGGTCATCGCCGCCTGGGATGATGCAATCGGCTCGCAGGCCGTCCAGGAGAAGGACGAAATACGCGAAGAGGCGAGGAAAACCGCTGCCGAGCGTAGAGGGAAGCGCGTCAGCGCCGCCGCCGCCGCATTCTGATTGGTGTCGCGATATTCCCAACAAGAGAGGCGTTCCCGGTGTTTTCAAAGAAGATCGGGAACGCGACTCTTTGTCAAGGGATCTTTTTCCCTTGTTGTTGTGATGTGCTATAATATGCGGCATGGAAATGAAAGTGTTCAATTCGCTTACGCGGTGTGAAGAACCGCTTAAGCCGCTCGCCGACAATACGGTCCGCTTCTATACGTGCGGGCCTACCGTGTACAATTTTGCCCATATCGGCAACTTCCGCGCCTATACGTTCGAGGATATCCTGCGCAGGGTTATCCAGTTCAATGGCATGAAGGTGAAGCAGGTGATGAACCTCACCGATGTCGATGACAAGACGATCCGCGGTGCCAATGCCGCCGGGGTGCCGCTTACCGACTACACGAAAACGTACAAGGACGCCTTCTTCGCGGATCTCAAGAAGCTCAACATCGAATCCGCCGAGATGTATCCCGCCGCAACTGATCACATCCCTGAGATGATCGATCTGGTGCAGAGCCTTATCGACAAGGGAGTGGCGTACAAGAGCGATGATGGCAGCGTGTACTTCTCAGTCACGAAGTTTCCGGGATACGGGAAGCTCGCGCATATCGATTTCGACAACCAGCGCACCGGTGCGCGCTGTGCCGCCGACGAGTACGACAAGGAGAATGTCGGCGATTTCGCGCTTTGGAAGGCATGGGAGGAGAGCGACGGTCCTGTAGGCTGGGATTCTCCGTGGGGACGCGGCCGTCCGGGCTGGCACATCGAGTGCTCCGCGATGTCCATGAAGTATCTCGGTGAGACGTTTGATCTCCACACAGGCGGCATCGACAATCTTTTCCCTCACCATGAAAATGAGATTGCGCAGGCGGAGGCTTCTACCGGCAAGGAGTTCGTCAAGACGTGGATGCACTGCGCCCACCTCAAAGTCAACGGCGAGAAGATGAGCAAGAGCGCAGGAAACTTTTTCACGCTCCGCGACCTCATCGAGAAGGGCTGGAGCGGACGCGAAATCCGCTATGTGCTCGTGAACGCCCACTACCGCCAGGGACTGAACTTCGCGTTCAGTGCGCTTGAGGATGCCCGCAAGTCTCTCTCTCGCATCGATACGTGTGTTGAGGCCCTTGAGAAGCTTGCTGCGCAAACCGCCGCCGCGGATGCACCCGAATTTGCGGTCAAGGCGCTTGAAGATTTCTCCGTTGCCGTCAATGACGACCTCAACATCCCGAAGGCGTTCGCAGCGCTTTTCGAGCTTGTCCGCCATGCGAACGCATGGATGCAGGGCGACGCTCAGCCTGCACAGGCTGCCGCCGTTCTTGATGTTTTCAAGCGCATGGATTCCGTTCTCGGCGTCATCTTCTTCGGAAAGGCTGAAAAGGCAGATGTGCCCGCAGAGATTCAGTCTCTTCTCGATCAGCGTGCCGAAGCCCGCAAGGCGAAGAACTGGGCGGAGAGCGACCGTCTGCGAGACGAGATCGCCGTCGCCGGATGGATCGTCAAAGACTCCAAGGATGGCCAGAGCGTCACTAAAAAGTGATTGGACTCTACAATGCTTGACAAGGATGACTTTCTCGGCAGGGTTGCCGACATACTCGAAGTTCCGGAAGTAACGCCGGAACTCGAGTTTCGTACTGTGCCTGGCTGGGGATCGATGATGGGCTTTGCGCTTTACATCATGCTCGAAGATGAATACGGCGTCAAGATCACACCGGAACGCTTTAGAGGGTTGAAAACATTAGCAGACCTTATGTCCGAGGCGGGTTGTATCCAATGAAGAAGGAACCGTCCGGCGGGAGTAAAAAAAAAATCATTGTTTTACCTCTTGCAGTGGATAACGATATGTAGTATAATACGGCTTCCTTTTTTAGGGCATACAAGGCCATTATAGCTCAGTAGGTAGAGCACTTCCTTGGTAAGGAAGAGGTCG
>JAGBFY010000604.1 GCA_017936245.1 Kiritimatiellia bacterium | reverse complement strand
CCCTACAGAAAACAGGCTATTTTTTGCAATTATATTCATTTCATTCCTTCCATTCCCCCAAAAAACCACTTGAATTATATAATAAATCCCCACGATTGCAACGTGAAAATAATGGTGCACCACCTTTGTCTTGTCATGATGCGAGGAGTTTTCAAAAGCGCATCAATGCAGATGCATCGGGTATGTTTTCCTGATACTGGGAGAATCATTCACTGCTACTGTCGATTACGCCTGGAACCACTACCCAAGCGCTGTTCCAATACGGTGTAAGTCAGGTTCGTCATGGATGTAAGAACGCCTTGTCATGGGTGAAAGCTCTCTCCCCCATGGGTGAAAGGTCTTAACTTGACGGCACTTTTCGTAAAACTGCCGTCATTATACCCATAAACTGCCGTCACTTTTGGCAAAAATGACGGCAGTTCAAGTGCTTTCATCCGCAACAGAGTTTTCTTTCACCCGTAACAGAGCTTTCTTTCACCTAAACCACTTTACCTTTCGTCATGCATAGGGAGCATTTAGGAGAACGAGCAGCCTGCTCGTTCGATCCTACTGAAAGCGTAAGATATGTATTTACCCCAAATTCGGCAGATGGATAAGAACCGTCGCCTAATCTGACTCTCATATCAGCTCTGCCAACACCACACCAAAGCTTCCAGGCTTCGCTTCCTTCCTCGAAATCGATGACGGATAGTCATTACATAAATGCAAATCAGCCAAAACCACTTTCATAAAAGCACCTCACCCTTTATCTATAAGGGCGAAATGCATTTCCATACTCAAAAAACGGGTAAACTCCAGCCCTTTACCCTTTGCCGAATTGGATAAGACTGTGACGGTCGCATCCGCTTCGGCAAGGGCCGCAAAACTCGCAATGAAGATACGGCTGAAGAACCACGAGATATGATATAATAGAACGTCATTATGCAAACGGTGTATTTCGACAACAATGCTACAACGCGCACGGCGGATGAAGTGCGCGAGTCCATGCTCCCTTTCTTCGGTGAGCTTTACGGCAATCCATCTTCAATGCATGCGTTCGGAGGCGGCGTATCCAAGCACCTTTCCGATGCCCGCGAACGCGTAGCCGAATTCCTCAACTGCTCTCCGGACGAGGTCATTTTCACCTCCTGCGCGACAGAATCCGACAACACCGCGATACGCGGCACGGCCGACTGGTTCGGCAGGGACATGAAGGTCATCACGACCGCAGTCGAGCATCCGGCCATCCTTCAGCCCGCAAGACGTCTCAAGGCGCAGGGCTTCAATGAAGTGGAGCTTCCCGTAAATGAGGTTGGCCAGATCGACCTCGACCAGCTCCGTGCGGAACTCAAAGGCACGAAGAACGCCCTTGTGTCTGTGATGTGGGCGAACAACGAGACCGGTACCATCTTCCCGATCAGGGAAGTGGCTGAAATCGCTAAGGAATACGGTGCGGTCATGCATACCGACGCAGTGCAGATAGCAGGCAAGGAGCGCATCGACGTCCAGAAGGTTCCCGTGGACACGCTCGCCATATCGGGCCACAAGTTCCACGCGCCGAAAGGTGTGGGCGTGCTGTACGTCCGCAAGGGCACGAAGATCAAGCCCTTCATGATCGGCGGACATCAGGAAAACGGACGCCGCGCCGGAACCGAGAACGTGCCGTACATAGTGGGTATGGCGAAGGCCTGCGAAATCGCAACGGCGAACCTCGAAACCGAAGCCAAGACCGTTGGAGCGATGCGTGACAGGCTTGAGGCCGGGATTCTCGCCACCTGCCCAAACGTACGCGTCAACGGCGACAGGGCGCACCGTCTGCCCAACACCCTCAACGTCTCGTTCGAATACATCGAAGGCGAAGCCATCGCATACCGGCTTTCCGATCTCGGGATCTGTATCTCGACAGGAAGCGCCTGCGCATCTGGATCCCTCGACCCGAGCCACGTAATCCGCGCTATGGGGGTTCCTTTCATTGCAGTGCACGGAAGCGTGCGCTTCTCGCTCTCGCGCTACAACACGATGGACGAAGTGGACTATGTGCTTGATAAGCTGCCGCCCGTCATAAAGACGCTCCGGGAGCTTTCACCGTTCGGTCCGGAGTCAAACCCCACGACATTTGAGTGACAGACCGCCCCTGCACCCGTGCAAATAAAATTATTTTGATGTCTTGTTTTTCGAAAGCACATCTGATATAATATGTGCAACTTTTTTGAAGCGGCCCCATCGTCTATCGGCTAGGACACAAGCTTTTCATGCTTGGTAGAGGAGTTCGACTCTCCTTGGGGCTGCCATTTTTTTTTTGTTTATCAGGTCATGCGACGCTCACACATTGGGCGGAATGCGAATCATCCCGCCCTTTCCGTTGCCCTTACCTTATGCTTATGGATAGTCCCAGTTTCTTAAACGTCGTGTAATACACAACATTCTCGCCTTCAATCCTGGTCTTTATCCCGCCCAAACCAAAGCCGCTCGGCCTTGCAACAGAGAGCTTCGACGAATCAAACGGCACGGATGCAGGAAGCGTGATAATATCGACCGAACCCGAAACGGCTTCAGGATCCTTCGATATCTCCACCCGAAGGATGTCTCCCTCCACTGCAGGCAGCGAAGTCAGCGACAGACCGGCGGCACCGGCAACGGCGACAAGCCTCGCATTTTTCGAAAACGAAACAGCGACACCTCGAAGTGCATCTGAGGATGTCACGCCCAAAGCGCCATCGGCAATATGGAATCCGGCTCCGTTCGGTTCATCCACGGCGGCATCATTCTCCGCATCGTAGAATTTCGCCCCACCGCCAAGAATAAGAGTACCGCGACCTTTCTTCGTGCTTGTTCCACCAAACGTGACGGACTCGCACATGGTGGCAACATTTCCTTCAGCGACTTCTACAGATGCGCCGTCCAGCAGACACCATCCACGGTTCCTGGCATTGAATGTGGCGGTGCCTGATACCGAAAGTGCGCATGCTTTCGCAATCTTAACCGCATCATAGGTGAACTCCCCTGGCGAACCGCCAAGATTCGCGTCTGAGGAAACCCTGAGCGTAAGGTTGGTGGTGGCCACCTGCTTACTGTAAGTGATTTTAGCATTCAAAAATCCGACGAGGATGCGTCCGGCATATGCAGAATTGTCGCCGCTGAGCTCAAGCGTACCGACCCAGTCAGACCCCTTGTCCAATATCTTATCCACATCAAGGAGCACGTGTATGTCACCGGCGCCTGAAAGATCGGCTTCAAGACCGAACTTCTTGTTCCCAGACATCCAGAATTCCACATCACCTATGACATTCACCGCACCGCTGAGATAGGCATTTGCATTCTTCGCCATCGACCGGAGCCACACACCGTCAAGAAGCCGCAGATCGTTCACACGGAATCTCTGACCGCTGTAGAAGCCGAAAGGATGTGTGTGACCTGAAAGAGTCAATGAATTTCCCGGAAACTCGTAATTGGTGCCCTCAAAATAGATTGCGCGCTCTATCGACACATAGTCCTTCTCCGGCGATATCGGTTGACCGTCACTAAACATGTATTCAAAGCCATCACTCCCGAACGGGCTTTCGCTAGCACTGCAAGCTTTGTTCAATTTGACCACGGGATGATGCGACACCAGGAAATCAACGCCTCCATCGTCGCGCACCCGCTCCACGATCTTGATACGGGGGATGCCGCTTTCCAAAGTATCCTTGAAACCAGCACTGCCGGAAACAATAGCCGAAAATAAGGCGTTACGATCCACGGCCGCTGCATTTTCAGCTCCGCACACGGACATGACCGGAATTTCAGGCGGCGTATTTTCCCCATTGTCCGTAACCCATGCAGTCGTGGGCATGGCTCTGACTTTGATCCTGC
>JAGBFY010000603.1 GCA_017936245.1 Kiritimatiellia bacterium | reverse complement strand
AGAACCAGCACAAGCACAAGCCACAGTATGAGACGCAACGACGAACCGCCCGCAGACCGCTCCCCTTCGGGGGACTCTCCGTCATTCTGCTGTGAGAACCCGAGATCGACAACCGGCTCTGAATCACTACCGGAAGGAGCATCCATTCCCGCCTCGACCAGAACAAGCTCGCTGTCGCCGGCAGTCACCCGGTCGCCCAGATCAAGAGCCCGGCTTGCGGCGCCAAGCTCCTCCCCGTTCACCTCCGTACCGTTTGCGCTTGCAAGATCCGTAATGTACACCACACCGTCACGCAGCTCAAATAGACACTGGTTGCGCGAAAGCGACGGATCGGGAATCGATATTTCACAGGATGAGGATCTGCCAAGCCTGATTCCTTCCACAGGAACGGCAAAACGCCGCCCCTGAAAAGGACCGGCAACAACCAGCAGCTCGTTTGTGTTGTTCTCCATTTATTAAACTCCTTCACAAGATGTTCTTTACCGCCTGAAGCAGAATGGGAGCCAAAAGCACTATCAGCACAGCGGGGAAAATGCACAGCAGGAGAGGCCCTAGCATCTTCACCGGAGCCTCGTTCGCGAGCCTTTCCGCACGGTCGAACCTGCGCTGGCGCAGCTGATCGGACTGTATGCGCAGGATTGGACCTATCGGAACGCCAAGCTCGTCCGCCTGAATCAATGCGAACGAAACCGCCTTCAAATCACCCTGACGCGAACGTTCCGCCATGTTGCGCAATGCCACCCGACGCGAAATCCCCATCTGCACCTCGCGCGTCATGCGGATCAGCTCTTCATTGAGCGGATCGAGACGGCGACTGTTGCAGTTGCGCTGGAGAGCGCTCATGAAATCCATTCCCGCCTCCACCGAAAGCGTGAGCAGATCCAGAACAAACGGCAAAGCGCGCATTATCGCAAAATGGCGTTTCTTTAGGGTACTCCTCAACCACATAAGCGGATAGGCGTAGAAATAAAGAAACCCCAGCATCGCAATCAATACGGTGTTCCCCGAGAGAAACGTTTCGGCATCCAGCATCGCCGGCGCGAAAACGGCTAATGCCCAAGCCGAGCCGCATACAATCGGAACCAGAATCTTCAGTGCGACGAATTCCGAGCCGGAAAGCAAACCCTCCAGACCAGACGCAACAATCATCTGATCTGCCATCTCGCGCGATTTCGCAAACGCCGGACGGTTCACGACACGCGACAGATTCGAGACAAATGGAAGGAGAAGACGGAACATCAAAGGAATCTTGCGCTCCGTCTTGCGTCCATCCGCAAGCGTTACATAGGTGATTTCCGACGCAATCGACGCAGCATAGAAAGCCAACAGGGCCGCAGCTGCGGTCCAGGCAAGAATCACAGGTATCTGCTGCATCGTCATAGAGAATATGGCGCCCGATGCAGGACTCGAACCTGCCACCCTCTGTTTAGGAAACAGATGCTCTGTCCAGATGAGCTAATCGGGCTTCAAAAACTTCCTTTATTATAACACAACACGATGGAAATCTCCATGATTTTTGACGACCTCCCCAAAAACAACAAAGGTGGCTTCATCATCCGCGCATCGCGGAAACGGCAGGCCTGACCGACATCGCCATCCCAACAGGATTCTGCGGCCACGCCCACTTCATCAGGACGTTCAAGTCCATCGCCGGAGTCACTCCATCGCGCTACCGCAAACGGCATTAGCCTCCACACCAGCCGAAATACGACTGCGGAGCGAAGCAAGGGCGGCTGGATCGCGCGTGAAATCGGTCTGCGAACGCAGTAGCGGACGAACCATGTTCTCCACCGCCTTGCGTCCCAGCTTTCGCTCGGCTCGCAGCAGATATTCGTAGTCCTCTTCCCCATCACGGATGTTCGCAAAACGGATTGAAGGCAATATGTGCTTCTTTCCAGGATAGATAAACACTCCGTCACCAGGCACCCCAAGATAATTCCAGGTATCCCACTCTGGGAAATACGTATCCGACTCATCCATCGGCATATTCCCCGCGCGCCAGTTGTTCACGTGCCAGAACAGGAATCCGTCCGCCCGGTGGAGCCACGTAAGATATCCCAGCATAAGCCTACCCTCAACAGCAGGATATTCGAGCGATGCCATGTTTGCATAAGGGCTTGCCGGACTGCAACACGTATACCACCAAACCTTCTTGCCTTGAGAACGCAGATAGTCTGCAACCTTCTCATCGTAGTCGTTCGAAACTGGGCAATACCAGTCAGTTGTGATGCAGTTGAACTTGTTCGTGCGACCAGCAACAAGATCCTGGAACATTTTAGTGGTTGTCATCACCGGCAGATTGGGGAAATCCGCCTTTAGCCGCTTCCACATCCTGTCTATCCCCTGATAGTACTCCTCTTTACATTCATCAAATCCGTAGATGTACGCCATGCGATCCAGTCCATGGGCTTCAAGAGTCTTGAGATACGGACGAAGCCTGCCGGTGAACGTCCGATAGAATTCCTCCGTGAACACTTCCGACGGCTTTGCGATACATACCCATCTTGCACCTGGTTTCGCTTCCGGCACAATGTTCAGGATGTTGAACCTGCTCATGCCACGCGCCTTGGCATGCAGAAGATCCTCCAATTCCGGCGGCGTGGTCCGCGAGATGTCATCGGGGTTGAGCCTGTGGTCGAGCATGATGTCGATAGCCTGCTTCTTCATCTGCCGCCATTTTTCCGGGTATTCGGCACGCAAGAATCCATCCATGAGGGAGAACGCCGTATCAAGCGCAAACGTGGACGCCAACTCAAAGTCCAGCACCTTGACGGAAAGCGAAACCGTCGAAAGCGTCCTGCCGCCGTGCTTCACACGCACATCGGAACGGTATGTGCCGGGCGCGGCCTTCGGTGCGGCATAAACCGTAATCCACGTCCCTTGAGTGGAGGCTTTCCGCACCTTGAACGGCGCCGCAGGAAGAAGCGGATCGGGAAGCCACATCTCCTTCCCGTCCGGCGCGGCGGGATGACAGGAATACCCGGCCTTGCGAGGGACATATCCCACGCGCTCCCATTTCACCGTACCATCGAGTACCTTTCCGGCATCATCCTTCAACGGATCGATCTCAAGCGTAACACCGACAAGTTCAGTATCAGTGCCACATGATACGAGAAGCTGCGCCGATTCGCGTTCGCGCCGCGCAAGCGAAAGGGTAATCGGCCTGCAGAACTTTGTCGGCGGCACTGTGAGCGGAGTCACGCAATCCATGGAACTTGCAGTCCACACAGTGACTCCTGCGGGAGGTGGAGGAAAGTCAATCGCAGACGGCACACGTTCATCCTTACGGACAATCTTGCTTCCAGTGAACACATTGTATGACACCTCATCAAGATCCGCAAACGGCTTGCAAGACATGCGCGTCTCTCCGAACCGCTCAATCTTTTCCGAACTCCGCACAAGGAAGATATCCCGGAACTCCGCCTTGCCTGTGCCAATACGATTGAACACAAACGCTTCAATCTTGGCAATCGGCTGTTTGGGAATGAGTACGGCGCGCGTCTCCTCCCAATCATGCGTTCCCTGCCGCCATGGAGCAACCTTTCCCCAGTCCTTGCTGCCATCGGCATAGTGAACATCAAGATACACGCAATAGTCGCGTGAGCTGACGCCTTCAGCACGGCTCCAGCCGCCAAACACAACAGGGGTCTTATCCGGCTTGTCGTAGATAAACGTCTTCCAACGCCCGGCCTTTACCGGAGTGTGTGCAAGCCCCCGAGACGCACACGCAAGAACCATCATCATCCCACACAGCAGAATTCCTGTATACCGCATCTCGCTTCATCCTTTTTCTATCTGAAAATTACACGGAGCCCGCGGCGAAGTATGCAAAGTCTCCCGTCTTTCACACCCACGAACCTTGAAGGGCAGATTTCGCCGTTCAACGTCAAGTTCCACCGAGCAATGTTCGACACGCCTTCCAGATGCGAATAGTCGCCCGGCAG
>JAGBFY010000056.1 GCA_017936245.1 Kiritimatiellia bacterium | reverse complement strand
GGTAGGCATTCCCGGCCGCATGCCGAAGTCCGACCGCTATGTTGCGCGCGGTGTTGACCCGAAGAGCCGATTCGCCGCCAGGATCGGAAGGGCGGCATGTCCGGTGTCGATATACGAGGGCTCCGATTTCTTCCGCACGAACACGGTTCCGTACATCCAGGGCTATGTCAAGGGCGCAGACGGCTGCTGGTCCAACTGGGAGCCGATGATGTTCACCGGAAAAGGATGCATGTGCGACAGGTGCTGCCGCAAGTTCGCCGGTTACATCGGCAAACCATATGCCGAAATATCCGCAGAATGGCCGCACAACGTCATGAAAGGCGGCAGATATCATGAAGAGGCGGTTCGCTTCCGTTCTCTTGAACACGCGAAGGTCGTTCGGGCGGTTGACCGTGTCGTGCGGGAGGCGACAGGCGGTGATTCATCGCTCGGGCTCATCCCCGGCGTTGCATGGATCGAGATGTCTAGCTGGTGGCGTCCCAGGAACTATGTTGCGGAGATGCTGACGGTTGATTATGCCGGTTCACTACGCTGGATGAATCCCTGGGGGCCGTATGTCGCATGGGAGTCGGATTCGCCTTACATATATGCAAAGCGCAAGCCCATGTGCCATTTCTTCGCTGCGCAGGATATCCTGAAAACGGTGATTTCGGACCATGGTTCCTCTCACCCCAAACTCATGGCGCTGCCGCAAGGGTATCAGTGTGGAAACTGGCTTTCTCAGCCGGAGCATATCGCAATGGCGTTGGACAGCTATTTCTTCAATGGATGGGATTCGGCAGTACTGTACTACTTCCCGCGCGGATATGACGCCCGGTACTGGAAGGCGTTTGCCGATGCCACGACCCGTGCGGCAAAGTACGAGGATTATGTCCTTGACGGTACCCGTTGCGATTCGAAGTCATGCGTCGCTCCGCTTGACGGCGTGTACGCATCGCCTGTAAGGCTGCTTTCCGGATATCTTTCCGATTGCCGCAACATCTCGCCTTTGCAGTGTGTTTCGTATGATTACAACGGGAAACGCATGGTGGCGGTGTTCAATTTCTGGGATAAGGGCGAGGCATTCTTCAATCTCAAGGTCAAAGGGCTTGCTGCAGGACGCTATGAGGTTGTGCGGGAGGACGGGAATGTGCGCATGCCGAGTCGTGAGGTGCGTCACTATTCTGCGCAAACGCTTTCTTCCGATGGCGTCAGGCTTTCCGTTGGCGCGGCACGGACGTGTGTATTTATGATCCAGCCGTGCGAAGGGGCGCAGGCTGGAGTTGTTGAGACCGATGATGATTTCGAGGCGCGTCTGAAAACGAGAAGCGGAGAATTGAGGAGGCTGTCGATTGAGGATGCCAAAATGGAGGAGGCGAACGGCGAGATTCCCTGTGATTCGATGCCTGTGATATAATCAGCGGAAATTAAAAGAGGGTTGAATATGACACTTGATAGACTTGAGTTCCTGAAGCTTGCCTTTATGGCGTCGGCGGCATCCGCCGCATCGCAGTCCGTGATTGCGGAGACTGTCGGCGGCGGTCGTTCTGCCGTCCCTGAGCGCAACCGCAGGCCTTATTCAGGGGTGGACTGGTCGAAATGCCATCAGATACACACCACAACGCATGGACATTGCACTACGGACGAGAAGCTGAAGATATATCTCGATCGCGGATTCGGATTCTTCACGATGTCCAACTACTATCCGGCCGCCCCGTACTACCCGGCAAGGAAAATGCGCAAAGCGCAGTTTCGCGTCGGACAGGATCATGCGGTGGTCTTCAAGGGTAAGCGTACAGAAGGC
>JAGBFY010000055.1 GCA_017936245.1 Kiritimatiellia bacterium | reverse complement strand
TCCACTTGAGCGGGAAGCGTAGCTCATGCTGACGTGCCGCGACCATACGGGCGAGCGTTGGCGTCATCTCGGCGCGAAGCGCGAGGTGGCGGTCGCTCTTGTCGTTGAAATGGTAGATCTGCTCTCCGACCTCTTCGCCGGCCTTGCGGGCGAGAAGCTCGTAGCTCTCCACTACGCAAGCATCATACGGAACGAACCCTGCAGCCTCTCCGGCGGCACGGAACGCATCAAACACTCTGTTGCGCCACGCCATGTCCTCAGGATAGAAATCCCGCATGCCGCGCGGCGGTTCAAAACTTATTTCGCTCATCTGTCTTGCTCCAAAATTGAGGGCGAATTATACCATATTTATTCGTGGCGGAGCGCCTCTATAGGATCGAGAGACGCCGCACGCAGGGCGGGATATAGACCGAACACGATTCCGATTCCGGCCGATATCCCGAACGCGAGAACCATTGAATAGGCTCGTATGACGGTCGGCATACCCGTAAAGAACGTAATGATCACAGGTATCGCGACACCGAGCAGCAATCCCACCACTCCGCCTCCGATGGAAAGGACGCACGTGTTGATCAGGAACTGGAGCACTATGCGGCTCTTGCGGGCGCCGATCGCGCGGCGTATGCCGATCTCTTTGGTCCGTTCCGTGACAGATGCCAGCATGATGTTCATGATACCGATGCCGCCAACGAGCAACGAAATTCCCGCGATCGCACCAAGAACAACGTTGTATGTGCGCTTGGTCCGCTCCGCCTCGCGCAAGAGTGACAGAGGAACATCGATCTTGTAGTCAGGCTTTTTGTGGAAACGTTTGAGAACGGCTTCGACGGCCTTGGCGCCCGCCTCGACAACTTTGGTGGATTTCATGCGGACTATTATCTGGGAAAGCTCCACCTTCTCACCCTGTCTGGAACCCGATACGTACTTCAGGGACGAAATCCCGAAAAATCTGATGCCTGTCGCCATCGGAATGTATGCATCAGCATCTGAATCCGGCGCACGCGTATTGCCGCCTTCTTCGTTCTTGACGATTCCGACGACCTCAAACACGCCCTTGCCGATGCGGATGCGCTGTCCGATCATCTTCTCCGCCGAGAGAAGCTTCCTGACGCCGAACTCAGTGAGCACACATACATTTGCCCGGGTAAGCTCGTCCTGAGAAGTGAGGACACGACCCGCAAGCAGCGGACGCTTCACGACCTCAAACCATGTCGGCATCGTTTCAACCACACGCAGTTCAAGGCTTCTGTCGTGAAATCTCGCATCGCGTCGGACCATTCGGGCAGGCACTGTATCGGAGACTCCAGGAACGGTTTCGCGTATGCGGAGTTCATCGTCGAAAAGAAGTCCGTACACCGAAAGAGAGGCCTGCTTCGTGGATGACATTGAATTGCTCGAATCGCCCACGGGCTTCACGCTTGAAATAAGGATATTCTGGCTGCCGAGACGCTTGATCGACTCCAACGCCTGTTGGCTTGCCCCCTCGCCCACGGCAAGCATGGCTATTACCGAGCCTACGCCGAACACAAGTCCGAGCATCGTCAGGAACGATCTCGTCTTATGCCTCCATACATCGGTGACGCCGAGTTTCACGAACGGCCAATAGAACGAAAGGTCAGATTTCATGCCTCGATCCCCATGACTATTTATTTTTCTTCTCCTTCATGCCGACATCAAGAAGGTTCTGGATGCGTACAATGAGCGTCCATGGAAACACCGCAAATATCAGCTTCTTCACACCCTCGCACAACCGCACCTTGAGCGTCGGCAGACCGCGAACGGAGAAATCTATCTCCACCCCATTGCGGCGACAGACATCCACGCCAAACCTCTCCCAGCATCCCTTGTGAACCGCATCCACAAACGGAAACTCCTTGGTCGGAGTCACAAGCAGCGGACGTTTCTCGTCCCCTACCATGAAACTGCCGTACCTTTCAAATTCCCATGCTGACATGTTCCGCCTAGCAAGGTTCAGCAGATAATCACGATTCCATATTCCCGCCTGACATGTGACGCAGTAGGCGGTGTTCTTTGGATACTCCATCAAGTCCGTATTCCGCCACGGGAAACGTCCTTTCGGATTTGGGTTCAGACGAAGATTGGCAACATCAAACAACTTCGCCTGTTCGAGTCTTTCACTGAACTTACAGTCATCAACCGGAGCATCCAGAAGATAGTCATTCATGAGCAAAAGAACATAAGGCGTTGAAATTCGCTCCAACGCCTCAACGAGCATCTGACACCAGTTTTTGCCGAAACCCGTGGCTATTACCCGATCGAAGGGCTTATCCGAAAGAAGATCCCTGCCTGTTTCCGAAACAAGCGCCAACTCATAACGGCAGTCTGGCCAATGTTTGCGGAACAAAGAAAGAAACGGCAACTCTACATCGCGATATGCATCGCAGGATGTGACCAAGACCGTAAGATCCGAATTGAATTCTTTCATACCGCAAACATCCACCATTGGCAAAAGTGCGCGGAGGCCCACGCACTTTCAGACTCCCCGGAATCAGGCTTCGAAGTACGCCTTGTATGCCCGGAAGGTCCAGTAGCAGTCCTCCTTGGTCGCGAGCTCCCAAGGCGCGTGCATATTGAGAAGCGGAGTGCCGAAATCGATCACGTCCATGCCGAAACGCGCCATGTACTGCGAGATCGTTCCGCCGCCGCCCTTCTCCATCTTGCCGAGCTCGGCCATCTGCCAAGTGACCTTGTCGTCATCGAGAAACTTGCGCACGACCGCCACGAACTCCGCACGTGCGTCGGACGCTCCGCCCTTCGATGTTCCGCCCGTGTACTTGGAGAGCGCAGGACCGCCCTTGAGCTTCGCCTCGTTGCCCGTGGAATCCACGTCCTTGAAGTGCGGATCCGCCGCCGCCGTTACATCGGCGGAAAGCATCGTGGACTTCTCGAGACAGCGGCGCACATCGATATCCATCGTGGAACCCTGACGCACGAGAAGTTCGGCGACAGTATTCTCGAAGAAGCTGGACTGCATACCGGTCGCGCCCATCGAGCCAATCTCCTCCTTGTCGCACATGACGATGGAGGCGGTGACCTCAGGCGTTCCCGTGAGCTTGAGAAGAGCGGATAGTCCGGCATAGGCACAGACGCGGTCGTCGTGTCCATACGCCGCGATGAGCGAACGGTCAAGACCAACCTCGCGCGGCATTCCGGCCGGGACCACCTCAAGTTCGGCGGAAAGGAAGTCCGCCTCATCGACGCCGAACTCCTTCTTGATGATCTTGAGCAGCTCTTCCTTCTTGCCGACGGACGCAATGACATCGAGATCCTCGGCAGGGAAGAACTCCTTGAGCTTCTTCTGCTCAAGATCATGCGCAAGATGCGGAAGAAGATCAGAGATCATGAACACTGGATCGCCGGGCTTGTCGCCGATGGCGACATCAACCTTGACGCCGTTCTTCTTGACAATCGTCCCGTAGATGGCAAGCGGAAGGACAAGCCACTGGAACTTCTTGATGCCGCCATAGATGTGCGTATCGAAATAGACGACGCCATCCTTCTCATAGAGCGGTTTCGGTTTGAAGTCGAGACGCGGAGCATCCGTGTGTCCGCCGACGACACGAATCCCTTCGACCATCGGCTTCTTGCCGACAATCGCCGCCATGACTGTCTTGCCGTGATAGCCACGGTACACCTTGTCGCCGGGCTTGAGCGTCTTGAACTTCGAAATATCCTTGAAACCCGCCTTCTCAAGCAGCTTCACCGCTTGAGAATAGGCGCGGCGCTCCGTCTTTGCAACAGAAAGATATTCCATGTACTCCTTGGAGTACGCCTCGCATTCGGCAATCAGTTTCTTTTCCATCTTACTTCACCGGCTCAAGTTTTTCCTTGCCGCCCATGTAGGGACGGATCACTTCGGGGATGGTCACGGAACCGTCCTCGTTCAGGTTCTGTTCGAGGAGAGCCACAACGAGACGCGGAAGCGCGACACCAGAACCGTTGAGCGTATGGACGAGTTTCGTCTTGCCGTCCGCATCCTTGAAGCGGCAGTTGAGGCGGCGCGCCTGATAGTCGGTGAAGCAGGAGCAGGAGGAAACCTCGAGCCACTGCTGTTCGCCCGGAGCCCAAAGCTCAAGATCGTAGCACTTGGAAGCGGAAAAGCCCATATCGCCGGAGCAGAGCTGGAGCACGCGGTAGTGGAGGCCGAGTCCGTTGAGAACATCCTCAGCTTCCTTGACGAGAATCTCAAGCTGCTTGAACGAGGTTTCAGGATGAACGAAATTCACCATCTCCACCTTGTCGAACTGATGGACGCGGAGGAGTCCGCGCGTCATCTTGCCGGCGCTACCCGCTTCGCGGCGGAAGCAGGG
>JAGBFY010000602.1 GCA_017936245.1 Kiritimatiellia bacterium | reverse complement strand
CGATGTCGGGGAACTTGGCGCCATGCGCGTCAGGAAATCGTTTGCGGTTCTTGCCACCGCAGATATCGCAGTATGGGTCGCAGGCGATGAAGATGGCCCCGACTCCCATCGCACGGAAGCGTTTCGACAGTTCAGCTCCGAATGCGCGAAGCACGGCGTGTCCACGATTGAGTACCACCGTAATGAGACGGTGGAGGATTTCAGGAAGCGGATCGCCGCCATCAAGGTGTCGGAGCAGACGAAACCGCTTGTCGGCGACCTTGTCTCCAATGGAGATATCGTCCTTCTCGTGTGTCCGCAGGACGGAAGCGCACCGAAAGGACGGCTCATCCTACCTCAGCAACAGGTGATACGTGAAATACTCGACGCGGGCGGCATAGCGCAAGTGTGCCAGCCGGGATCGGTCAGGAAGGTTGCCGTCGCTCCAACCTCATGCAAGTTCGCGATCACCGATTCGCAGGCCTTCGCGGAGGTCAACGCCGCACTTCCGGAAGGAATGCCGCTTACTTCGTTTTCAATCCTCTTCGCCCGAGCGAAAGGAGACCTTGAAACTTACTGCCAAGGGCTGTGCGCCCTCAAAAACCTTGACGACGGCGACACAGTGCTTGTTGCGGAAGGATGTTCGCACCATCGTCAATGCGGCGACATCGGCACGGTCAAGCTCCCGAAGGCGATAGCGAAGCTCTCAGGAAAGAAACTTAACTTCAGGTTCTGCTCAGGCGGAGATTTCCCTTTTGACGAATTCAAGCCAAAACTCGTCGTCCAGTGCGGAGGCTGCATGCTTACGCGACGCGAAATGCTGCGCCGCATCTCGATAGCACAGAAAGCCGATGTGCCCATCACGAACTATGGACTCGTCCTTGCCGCCGCAAACGGCATTGAGGCAGATACATCCACCTGCATGGTCCGCCGATAAGTTCCACCCCAATAGTCCAAGCCATCATTCCCACCATTGCCAACCTAATTTGGCGGTGTCAGCAACCACGGCAAGGAATATTTGCTCAATAAACTTCCTTAAGGGCGGAAAGGAGAGACTCCGGTGTTATCTCCCTGCCTTTCACCCGTTGGACGAGTATTTTCGTAATTAGCGCACTTTCGATATCAGAAAGGCATACACCTTCCTTGCGGTCTTCAAGGATGCGCATGAGATCCGATGTCGTGAGACTGTACTTCGATTCCTTGTCAGGCATGAAGATGTCCGTAAATTTCATTGCGGCAGCTGTAAGCGGACTGAGCACAAAGGATATCACGCGATACGGTCCGGCAAGAAGCAAGGAGCGTCTGAGCGGCCTTGCGGAACACAGAAGCTTCGGCATAAACTCCGATGTATAGAGTACAAGAAACGCAGCGAAAAGACTCCACACAATGTTCGCGACCGAATCCTTCGCGAAAAGTTCCGCGGCGATGGCTGCGGTAGCGGACGAATACGAAACATTTGCGATATTGTTTCCGATAAGGATGGTGGTTGTAGTGCGCCCCATATCCGCTAACGCGGCTTGCACTATTTTCGCCTTCCGCCCGCCTTCACGGGCAAGATGCAGGATCCGTTCGCGGCTCACAGAGAGAAAACCGGTTTCAGTCCCGGAAAAGAAAGCGGAAAACATCAAAGCAACTGCCGCCGCAATGAAAAGAAGAAATACAGTCATGGTCAATCTTCCTCCGTACGCACAACCTCTTCATCCGTCTCGGCGATAAGTTCCCAGTCACTGTCGGAGCTGTCGCGTTCAAGAACCTCAAGCCTGACCGACACGACCCGACGATGGCGACGTTTGAGCACCGTCGCACGGCATCCATTCGCCTCAATCTGCTGTCCTACATGAGGGATCCTCTCCGCATGAAACTGCACCCAACCCGAAAGGCGGTCCGCATCTTCCGCTTCAAGCTCGATGTCAAGCGTACGGTTTATCTCGTCCAGGCTCGCCTTGCCGTCGATTTCCCAAACATTCTGCGCCTTCTGGACAATCTCCGGCTCCGCATCAGGATTGCGGAACACCTTCGGCCCCACAATCAATTCCAGAATGTCATCCACTGAAATGATTCCCGCCGTACCGCCATATTCATCCATCACCACAGCAAGCGGCTTGCCGCTCTTGGCGAAAGTAGCAAGAAGGTCATCCAATGCGACTGTCTCAGGAACAAAAAGGGCGTCCTCGACTTTACCCGTATCAACATCGATAATTCCCTCGATTGCATCAGGCGTACGGCGGAACACCGGAAGGTAGCGGTGCTTTGCACTTGCGAGCGCCGCAGCACGTTCAGCCTCACCCAGATCGACATCATACCCGACAATATCCACGCGCGGCGTCATTTCATCGTTTGCGCAGAGTTCGGAAAGACGCAACACCCCTTCCACCATCTTTGCATCAGCAGCAGACATCTCGCCGTTTTCGGCGGCAGACTCCATCACGGACACGAGCTCTCCATCCGACAATGCGCGGCGTTCACGGGCAAGCATCGGGGAAAACGCACGAGAACTCATCCGCAACACCGCGTTGAACGGCGTGAATATCCCACGCCAGAACCAGAGCATCTGCGCGTAGAGCGGCGCAATCTCCTCGGTGTACTTGAGCGCCAGACGTTTCGGAGTGATCTCTCCGAAAAGCAGCAGAAGCACTGTCATCACAGGGACGGCGAGCCAGCCGCCGACCGGGATCCAGCCAGAAAGCAGATAATATCCGAGCGTCGATATGGCGAAGTTCACGAAGGTATTTCCGACGAGCAATGTGGAAAACAAGGCGGCCTGGTCGTCGAGACAGCGCCCTATGCGGACATCTGCCGCCGGATTGCGCGACTTTATGCGGGCGCGCTGCGCTCCGGTCAACGAAAAGAGCACAGTCTCCGCACTTGAGAAAAATGCCGATAGCACAAAAAGCACAGGTAACGCAACTATTGCAGCCGTCATTCAGTCTCCATCTGTTTCATACACTCCACAACCATCCCGACAGAATCCTAAGCTCCACAACTGCAATATGTGGCGGTGTCGCCGGAGGCGACGCGCTCAAGGAATACGGCGAACGGTGCATTCTTCTCCGTACGACGGAAATCGATCCCCACCGCAGAAGGTTCAACGCCAAGCGCATCGCAAACGTGGTGCAGAGCGAAGAACTCAAGGGTGCGTTCCATCGCCCGGCAACTCATGACGAAATCAGTGATACGGTGCGAACAGACATCCGCTATGACATAGCACACGATTCCCATCGCGCCAAACCTGTCGCTCAACCGGAACACATACACACGCCGGGAACAGTCCGCAATCAATCTGCGAAAATCATCTTCGCTTCTGCGTATCGTGGTGGCGTTAAACTGGTTCGTCTTGCCCGCCATCTGCGCAAGACGTGGAATATCCACCTCGACCGCAAGCGACGGCGAAACCTTCAGCTCCAGCGTTTTCAGATAGTCAGCCTTTGAGAACTCGTTATCAAGTCCGCCAGACGGCAATATCATCACCGGACGCTGGGCACGAAGGATATCCTCCTCCGTCTTTCCCGCATCGGCAAAGTAGGAGACGGAAAGCTCTTCCGCCAAACCATCCATGCCCTTTGCAATCCATGCCTCGACATCGCCCGGCACCATGACCTCCGGAAGATGAGACTTCATCTGGGCGCGTTCATGGGGATTGTCATCCACAAAAACAAAACTATCCGTTCCGACATTCAGAGCCTTCGCGGCGGCAAGAAGATTTCCGGCCTTCGGCTCCCAGTTCACGCCGACGAACGAGAAATCATCGATCGAAAGCGGCACATCCTCCCTTGCGAACACCTTCTCTATCGGCGAAACACCGCCTGACGGCGGATCGTTCTTGCTGAGAAGCGCAAGCATCACGCCTTTCGAACGCAATGCCTTGAGTCCTAGCTGAAACTCCACATACGGCTCAACCGACTCCGCACCATCCTCGCTTACGATCCCCTTCCAGAGAGTGTTATCCGCATCAACGGCAAGCACCTTCGCCGGACGGCAGGGGATGCGGAAATAGAAATCGGAAAAGGCTTTAAGCTTTTCGACATCCTCAATCGGAATGCTTGCGCCCCAACGCGCCTCAAGCTCCATCACAAGATTGAAGTGGCGGATGGAATCCCATTCGCCTCGCTCCGGGTTCAGACCGAGCGCATCGAGCGTTTCGCGGAACTCCCTCTCGGAAACAGGCGTCAAACCTCCACCACGCCTTTCCTGTACGCGCCAACGGTGGTTGCAGCGGCGGCGGCGCTGAGTCCTGCACCGAATCCGGCAATGAGAACCGGCGTCCGCCCAGAGACGTTCAACAAGCCATCCATTCCGTCAGCCATGGAAAGCGCCGCCGAGCAGGAACCCGTATTGGAGTACTTCGCACCGCTGCCAATGGTACGATCCCTCAGCTTCAAGGCATCGGCAAGCTG
>JAGBFY010000601.1 GCA_017936245.1 Kiritimatiellia bacterium | reverse complement strand
GATGCCGGGCAGGTGGTGCCTCCCAAGTCCACGTGGTTCGAGCCCAAGCTCCGCTCCGGACTGTTCGTGCATGCGCTGGATTAAGGCGAAAATCTCCGAGCTTTACGACAAGATCGTAAAGGAGCAGAAACCCGCGGGCTTCATAGCCCGCGGTTGGGCTTTAGGGGTGTTTGTCGGCAGTGTGATACCGTTCGGATTTCAGATATACATCTCGCTTCCGCTTTCCTTCTTTTTGCGTTGCTCGAAGATTGGCGCGTTGACCGGAACGCTGATAACAAATCCCATTACGATCATTTTCATCTATCCGGCGCAGTGTTGGGTCGGAAGCCGGATCATCGGCAAGGCTCTTTCTTGGGATTCCGTCACCAAGGCCATGAATGATCTGATTGCGCATCAGGACTGGGCAACGCTGATGAAGCTTTCCGGGGATCTGATTGCATCCTTCTTTGTCGGTGGATTCCTTCTTGCCGCCATAGCCACGCCGATTGCATATTTCGCCGTCCTGTCGATGGTTCGCGCCTATCGCCGCCGTACGGGCGAAGCTAAACAGTAATCCTCTGATCACCCTTTGGTGCATCAAGAGATTATTCCGAACAGAATTCTCATCATTTTATCTGGTTTGCTAATTCGCGGATGCGGCGCGAGGTTCTGACGGCGCAGAACTGTTTGCCGCACATCGAGCAATGGTCGTCGTCGTGTGCTTCATCCATGAATGAGCGCGTTTTGAGCCAGCGCCTTTTTGCGCGTTCCGGGTCAAGGCAAAGCTCGAACTGCCTATCCCAGTTGAAGGTGGCGCGAGCTTTTGACATTTCATCGTCGATTTTTCGCGCTCCGGGAAGCCCACGCGCGATATCGCCTGCATGGGCGGCGATTTTGTAGGCGATGCATCCTTGATGGACTTCTTCTTCATCGGGGAGCCCGAGATGTTCGGCGGGTGTCACATAGCAAAGGAGCGATGCGCCGTATGTTGCAGCTGCTGTCGCGCCGATCGACGACACGATATGGTCGTAGCCGGGCGCTATATCGGTGACAACGGGACCGAGAACGTAGAACGGAGCTTTTTTGCATACGGTCTGCTGGCGTTCCATATTCATTTTTATCTGGTCGAACGGCACATGGCCCGGACCTTCGACCATTACCTGCACTCCACGTTCGCGGCAACGGTCCACCAATTCGCCAAGAACGTCGAGTTCACCGAACTGGGCTGCGTCCGATGCGTCGGCGAGACATCCGGGACGCAATCCGTCTCCGAGTGAAACGGTTACATCGTGTTCTGCGAGGATGTCGAGAACTTCGTCCCAACGGGTATAGAGCGGGTTTTCGGCGTCATTCTCCATCATCCATTCCGCCATGATCGCACCACCGCGGGAGACGATGCCCATGACGCGTTTCATTGCCAGAGGAATGTGCTTCTGGAGAAGTCCTGCATGAAGCGTCATGAAATCGACGCCCTGTTCCGCCTGGGACCGAATAACTTCCAGAAGAAAGTCGGGGTTCATCTGCGGGATGTCGCCATCGAGACGAGAGACGGTTTCATACACAGGGACGGTACCGAGCGGACGGTCGCTCGCCTCGAGCATTCCTTGGCGGATCGCCTTCAAGTCGTCAGCTCCGACCGAAAGGTCCATGACGAAATCGGCTCCGGCCTTGAGCGCCACTGCAAGCTTCTCCAGTTCGTCGCCTTTGCCTGAATGGGTGACGCTTCTGCCGATATTGGCGTTTATCTTCGTCTTGAAAATCCGGCCGACGCCGATGGCTCGCGCATTGATGTGGTGAATGTTGAGCGGAATCACTGCTTCACCCGAGGCGACTGCGGCGCGAACGCGCTCCGCTTCGATTCCTTCGTCCGCCGCGACGATTTTCATCGCCTCGGTCACAATGCCCATACGGGCAGACTGCAACTGCGTCATATCATTCCTCCGCAGGTATTACCCTGATCAGGTTGACGGGTATTTTCTCAGCACCCGGACACCTGTC
>JAGBFY010000600.1 GCA_017936245.1 Kiritimatiellia bacterium | reverse complement strand
GAGGATTATGCCTAATCGGCAGGAGCCCGGAATCGACCGGGGGATTCGCAAAATGCGCACCGGAGGCAAAGGCAAACAGCAAGGAGGATAGCAACATCAATCACCTCATCTGAAGTGAATGCAGGTGCCCTTGGGCTGCACATAGAACATTCCCAATCCTGAAATGTATTCAGGATGGGTATCCTTGGATATCACCCCGGATACGCGACGACCGCCAAGACGCATCTCGGCTAAGGTTCGCGTGCCTGCGAAATCTGCGTCAAGCTTCGCACCCGATGCAACAGAAATCGCCATATCCTCAGGGATTGTGAATTCTTCTCTCTGTCCATCGGCAAAACTGTCGCCACAATACACAATCGATGCGTCATCGACGAAAACCATCCGGTCCTTGTAGCCTGTAACACGCTTATCGTTATCCGCCTCAAAACCGAACACATAATCGGAATCGACATTATCGACATCGAAAAACACCGTATGCGCAACAAAATTCGTAGTCGGCGTCGTCAACGATACGATTGAATTTGTGATTCCGCCTTGCGCCAGCACCGCCCGCATCTTCGCACCTACCGTGTAGGGCGACGGAACGTATCTTGTATCGTCACGGGCTCTGGCAATGAACCTTAGGCGATACCTGCCCGGTGCAGGGAAGCGTATCTGCTGATAGCATCCCGCGAAGTCAATGAGCGACATGGCTCTCAGACCCTCGCCTTTATCGTAGCCATAATACTGAGATGTGAATCCACGATAGCTGGCATTCGACTTGTCATTCCAGTCTTCTTTCCCATCCCGTGAAACGAGTTCCCAGTCATTGTTTGTTTCAAAGCCGCCATCCGAAAGCAGATTTGCGGACAAAACCTCTGAACAAGGAATAAATTCAAGATCGTCAAACAATGCCGCAGAAGTTGCAACCGTATTTGATACGGCTAGCGTTATAACTGCGTCTGTATCGGTTATCCGCACCGGCTTCGGCCAGCACATCTCATTCATCATCCGCCCCGCCGGTGATACCGTTCCGCACGAGGTAAACTCTCCGTCACCATGCTTTACCGCAATTTCAATTGCAGGAACGCTGGAGAACGGGCATGATTCAAATAGTGAAGGATGGTTAAACTGACCCACCCTCGCTTTCAGAAAATACAGCCCCGCCTTCGGCGGATTAAAGGATGTTTCAGCCTTTGCACCTTTGGCAGACGCGAGGATGAGCTGCACATTGCCGTGTTTCCAGTCCGCCACATTGGCGGCAGGCTGAGTGACGGCATATCCGTTGTACATACCGTTGATCTCAACTCCGTATCTCACCGGAGCCACTGACGGCAAGGTTGCGTCGCCACTCCAGTCAACCTGCGTGAGAGTCCATCCGTCAGGTGTCTCTTTCGTGGATTTAAACCGTGGATAGAGATCCGAAATGTCGGACGTAGTGCAACTTTCAAAGTCCCCGTTCGGCACAGGAAAACCAGGGCGTTTTTCGGAAACCAGTTTTAGTTTTATGTCATCAACCGCCGTCGCCGGTATCGCTTTCGGAGCCGTTGAACTGCGTATGCGCAAAAGCTTGTTTCCAGCTGCCAGGTCTGGAATAAGCACACGATGGCGCACATACCCCAAGTCGCTGAACGGGATTGTGCGCACATGTCGAACAAGGCTATTTGCATCCGCCCCGATAAACACCTCTATCACATGATGAGTGCCATGCTGGGCAGGATTGGACCCTACATGCGAGAAGGAAAGTTCATACATCCCATCTACAGGAACATTTATCTGGGTTTCAATCTCACACCTTCCGCGGAAGGCGAATGCCCACACACCCTCCGGCGCAAGCGGATACGTACGGTAATTGAATTCAGCATATTTTTCATGCGAAGCATTGAAAAACGCATTCCAACCATCTGCATATGTACCATCCGCCTCCGTCAGCAGCCGACCGGTCCAATCGACAAGAGTCCTTTCAATGTTTGCACCATCGTTCCATAGGTTGTTGAGATATGAATACGAAATGGTTGCGAGGCCTGCAGCATCTTCAAAGCCGGGATTTGATATCGCAACTTCGCTTTCCGAACCTGAAGCCAATGCCGATCTGTACGGAGCTGAAAGCGAAAGAGTTCCGCCTAAAACCGTGAGCTTCTTGACTCCTGCCGGAATGCTCCTGATTGTGGCGGCACCGTTGCCATCCTTGACCATCGAATCTGCAGGCAGTTCATTCGAGCGAAGGACTGTATCCCCCGAATAGCATTTCTTGGCAAGGCCTGTATCCACCGTAAGCCTATCCCCTCCGGCAAGTGCATACGCATAGATGTCATCCCGCACAAGCATCTGCTTGCCGTCAGGGATCTCCACTTCTCCATGGAAACCGGGGTCGCCCCATCCAATCACGGGATGTTCAGCTTCAGCAACAGATACAACACCTTCCCCCGTAACGGGGATCCTGCTTCCGCCAGCCGAGATATTCACCTTGGCACCCTTTGCGATATTCAGTTTTCTGCTACCGGGCGCAAAGGGAATCTTCCATCTGCTGGAAAGGTAGCGTCCTACCTGCACACGTTCGACTTCAGACAGATTGTTTGTGAAAACGAGCGTTTCTGCAAGAAAATCACCGCCCTGACGGCCACCGCTGGAGGTATTGTTTCTGTCATTGAAAAATCCATCCATGCTGCCCGACTTTCCGCAGTAATGGAACTCAAGAACCATGAAGCTTCCTTTCGGCGGTATAGTTACAGTGGGGTCGCACCGTTCTCCGTTGATGTAGCATTTCGCGGAAAGCAATGTCGGTGCAGTCGATAAATTCCCTGAAACAAGGGGTTTGCTGACATCTCCAGAGGAATAGGAATAGTAAGGATGAAAAGAAATATACCTGCTGTCCTCAACGGAAAAAACATATCCCTGCGACGATACAATCTGATAGACAATGAAGATATGACGTATTTTTCCGCGAAGGGTCGTAGCACATGCTGAGCCGTCATCGCTGTCGGCTCTGGTGAGTCGCATCCATTTCCCGCTTTTGAGGGCTCCAAAATTCACGCACTTAAGCCCCTGGCCTGCTCCTTCAATCTGCGGGAAGGACTGCACGAAATTCGTCATCGAAACAGCGCGAAGATAATTGTACGGCACAGATGTCGCCGTCTCGCGCACGTCACACAGCCGCAGAACACTCTTACCATCCGCATCCAAGTCGCACTTCACGCTAGGGTCAATCCATAGAGCGGCCTTGTTGAGTGTCGCCGTTGGCGTTTCAACTGATGGAGCTTCTCCGTCATCCGCCGGAACCGTAACAGAACCATCCCTCACATTGATTATCGTATCACCAGGCGAAGCAACCATGCCAAGAGGAAGAGTCCAGTCACCTTTGCCTGTTTTGTCAAGCACACCGCCTGGCTGCACCCACACCGCCCCATTCTGCTGCAGAACGGAATCTGATTCGACATGGACATTTGTCCGTTCCCCATCACCCACGATGACGTCTGCCGACATCACTGTAGCCGAGAAGAGCGATGCCGTCGCACACGCAACAGCCCGACAAAGCGCATTAAGACTCATCATTACATCCTTTCACCTGTTTCGACATGTGAAAAGATACCAAAATCATTTTTTTTTTCAACCAAAAAATATAAAAACAGATTGCGACACGAATAACCAAAGGGTGTCGCTACCATCTGTAATAGCGGTATGGGTCATCTTCGGCAACCGGCACATCTGCATATCTGACTGCGGTTGCATCGGAATAGAACTCCATGTTTCCTAGAATCCGCCAGAGCATTGCGTCGGCACGGCGTTTGCTGGAGCGGAGATACGGTCTGGAAACATCATCTATCTTCCATGGCGGCACCTGCCAGAACACCATGCGCCCCTTTCCGTACCGAACAACACGTATGGCGGCGTTTCCATCTTCGGATGGTTCCGTGAAAGCATCGAAGTCCATCGCACCGTGCCACGACCAATCAGCATTGGAAAGCCCATTCAATACAGATGGCAGCCGCTCTATGCGCGATGCATAGCACCCGTTCGTCGGCGACATCTTGAGAGGCACAGGACTCCATTCCGCCACCTCATCAGCTGAAAGCCCAAGGCACAGGACATTGGCGCCCTCCTCAATACGCCTGCGGAAGTCTTTAGGGCATTTTGCGCCGGAGGACACCACATACACACGGTAAAGACCATTTTCGGAATTGTACGGACGCTGATCCGTCTTCACCTGAATATCTTTCATCTTAGTCCAGGCGACCACTCCAAACGTCTTCGGCTGCTTGGGCCATATCTTGGGATCACTGCCAAGCCGCGACACCAGACGGTTCACAATGTTCTCTGCCACAGGATCAGGAACGGTACGTGCCGTAACATCAAGCTGACAGAACGTTATGCGCCCATCGGCAATTGTCCAGTCAAGGAGCGGCGCATACTGCAGGTCAAACCCGCCGTCAACAATTGCTCGCCAATCTCCGATCGAAGGCTTCTCAGGAATGGCAGTGGCCACATTACCGCGGTTTCCGCAACGCCACACGCGCGGATTGGAGAAGCCGGCCCAAGTATCACTCGGATAGGCAAGCTCATTCCTTGCAAGCCCCTCCG
>JAGBFY010000599.1 GCA_017936245.1 Kiritimatiellia bacterium | reverse complement strand
ATTTGATTCTCGCTTCCGGTGAGTCTGCGGAGTCTATCCGCGCCGCTCTTGTTGATGGCTATCTGCGCGTTGCGCTGATGTACACCGACGACAAGGTCGCCAACCAGTTGCGTCCCGAGGCCCTCGCGAAGTCCGCGCAGTGCTTTGAGAAGATCAACCAGGCCGGACGCGCCGACCAGATGCGCGCTGAACTCAAGCGTCTTTATCCCGCAAGCCAGTGGGCAAACAAGTAACAATTTCTAAACATCAATCTGCAACTTAACAAAAAAAGGAAAAAATCATGAGCATGAAGAAGATGAGAAAAGCTACGATGGCGGCGATGGTTTTCCTCGGGTGCGTGTGCGCTCCCGTGGCGGCAACCGTTTCGTATGCGCAGTTGACGGACGCACAGGGCAATGCCGTCGAGTCCGACACATCCAAGCAGACGACCAATTCCGGCGGCGGTTTCTATGACATCGTGTTCGGCTCTGGCATCGTCGGCATGCTTCTCTGGTTCGCGCTTTTCGCGGACGGAGCGATGGCGATCTACTTCGCGGTGGACTGCTATGTTCTCATCAAGCCCGGCAAGCTCATGCCGCAGTCCCTCATCAACAATGTTCAGGAGGCGATGGCCGAGGGTGATGTCGAGAAGGCCCTTGAGGTGTGCAAGAACGAGCCGAGCTGCATGAGCAACATCCTTTCGGCCGCGTTCAACCACGTTTCCGAAGGCTTCGACGTGATTCAGGAAGCTGTTAACGCAGCATCCGACCTTGAGCAGGAAAAGCTCATGCAGCGTCTGAACTGGATTTCCGTGTGCTCCAACCTCGGTCCGTCTCTCGGTCTTCTCGGTACGGTGCAGGGAATGATTCTTACGTTCCAGGCTCTCGCTTCCGGCGGCGCTGGTGACGCATCCATGCTTGCTGCATCCATCGGTCAGGCTCTCTGGACGACTGCTGGCGGTCTTATCGTGTCGATTCCGTCCATCACGCTGTTCTACATGCTTCGCAACAATGCGAACCGTCTCATTCTCCGTATGACGGCTGTCACTATGGAGCTTCTCAACAGCCTCCGCAACGTTGAGGTTGCTACCGATGAAGAAGCGGTCGAAGGCTGAAATTCCTAAAGGAAACCCGTAAGCCATGGCTCGCAAAGCCCAGGAAAACCCGCAGCTCGACATGACGCCGATGATCGACGTCGTGTTCGAGCTCATCATCTTCTTCGTCGTCACTCTCACTCAGTGTCAGGCGAAGGATGAAACGATCAAGCTTGAAGACGGACGTCACGGCATTGAACTTACGCCGGATGAGATGCCACCCACCCAGATGACGGTTGATATCGCCCGTACCGGTCGTATTTCGATGGGTGACATCACCATGACGCCTGAGCAGATCGGTCAGCGAGTGAAGGAGCGCAAGCGCAAGTTCGGGGAGTTCCCCGTCCTTATCCGTGCCGACTACCGCACCCGTCATGAGGCCGTTGCCCGTGTGATGAATGCCTGTACCGCCAACGGCATCTGGAAGATTTCTTTCATGGCCGTGTACGAGCGTAAGGCGAAAGATTGAGGAACTCGAAATGGCCCGTAAACCTCAAGACAATCCGCAGCTTGACATGACGCCGATGATTGACGTCGTGTTCGAACTCATCATCTTCTTCGTCGTGACGATCAAGCAGGAGGACATCTTCTCGAAGCTGAACGCGAACCATCCGGCTCCGGCAAGTTCCGCCGCGTCCTCGGAAGAGAATGATACGCAGGTCAAGATCGACATCGGTTCAGGTGGTCTCGTGTTCAACGGCCGCATGATGAACATGAAACAGTTCGATCAGAGCATGCGCGAGATATCGAAGACCTCGAAGAACTCGATGGTGGTCATCCGTTGCACGCTCGATTCGCCCCACAAATATCTTGTGGACGCGCTAGACACCTGCAACAAGTACCAGATGTACAACGTATCCGTGTTCTCGATCTAAAGGCGATGCCTTTCCCGCTTTTTTTAGCGTTCAAATACCTGAAGCCGAAGCGCTCTGTGACTTCCGTCATAACGTGCGTTTCGGTTTTGGGCGTTTTGCTGGGTGTTGCTGCAGTGATTATCGTCCGTGCCGTGATGACAGGATTCGGCGACCTTTGGGAACGCAAGATTCTCGATTTCAAGCCACATATCTCAATAGTTCCGTACGGCAGCAACCATGTAATTCGCGGTGAGGACGAGTTGGTCAAGAAGCTTGAGTCCATCTCTGGGATAACCGCAGTCACTCCGCAGATAGATACGCGATGCCTTCTTGAGAAGGAAGGTCGCGTCTCCGCACCGGTAATCCTTGGTGTCGATTCCGAACGCTTCAGCCGTGCGTACAGGCTTGGACCTCCCCGGTCAGGCACATACGACCTTGATGGCGATTCGATTGTTCTCGGTGTTGATCTCGCACGTCAACTGGGCGCATGGACGGGTGACAAGGTTACGGTGTACTCTCCAAAGACGCTTGTCAACAGGGATGAGATAGTCCTTCCCGTGAAGTGGACGGTTGCCGGCATATTCTCGTCCGGTCAGCGCGACTACGATTCCGGCTTTGCCGTTGCATCACTTCCGAACGTTCGCGATCTCATGGGACTTGACCGCGGCGGTGTTTTTGCGATTCACGTGAAATGCGCCGAACCCGCAGTTCCTGCAGTGTTCGACAGAGTGTGTGATGAAGTGCGGGCGATTACGGACAACCGCCTCATCACATGGCGCGAAGCGGACCGTGAGCTTTTCAACGCACTGGCGGTCGAGAAGAACATGACAGCCCTTCTCTTGATGTTGATAACAGTGGTTGCTCTTTTCTGCGTCATGAATACGCTCTTGGTGCTCACAGTCCAGAAGACGCCTGAGATCGGCCTTCTGAAGGCGTTGCGTTTCCCGAAACGCCGCATCATGGCTGTGTTCATGGTGCATGGTCTTGTCCAGTGTACGACGGGGGTAGTGCTTGGCCTTCTGGCGGCATGGGGTGTGCTTTCAAACCTTCAGGCGATTGTGGACAAACTAGCGCATTTTGGAGTGGAGGTTTTCCCGAAATCGGTCTATGGCCTTGATTCCATTCCGTACAGGCTTGTGGCATCTGATGTAGTCTGGGTTGTTGTGATCGTGTACGTGTTTGGGCTTCTCGCCTCGTTCGTGCCTGCGCTTCTTGCTGCGTGCAAGAACCCGGTCGACGCTCTCGGAAAATAATCCTTCTTGAAAAGCGATCGCTTGTGGTGTTCTCTATGGTTAGCTGCATTCGTGCGACAGCATCCCTGCGCTAAACAAGGAATTTCAACTGTTTGGCGTATTCTTTAAAACTCTTGATTGTAATCTTCGGGGGAAAAGAGTAAAATATGCAGGCATAGTTTTTATTGGAGGTAATGCTCCATGCTATCGACTGAAACAATATTTTCAATACCTGTCCTTGCAGTTGGAGGGGCCGCCGCAGTGCATGCGACGGCCTATATTCATGGCGAAGCGCGGCGTCATCTGCCGCGTTTCTGGTGTTTCTTTGTGCTCACACTCGCATCAATGGCGGCGGTTGTCCTTGCGGATGGGAAACTTCCTTTCCTGCTGGCATGGGAGGCAATGGGGCTTGCGTCTGCAGGACTCGTGGCGTTCGAGTCGAAGGAGAAAAGCGTCCGCAAGGCGACCTGGATATATCTTCTTGCTTGCCATGCGGGCGCCTGTGCGCTGATGTTGGCCGGAGTGCTCATGAACCGTCCGGACGCGGCGGTCGCTGCATTCGCCTGTGCGGTGGTCGGATTTGGGCTTAAGATCGGATTCCCGCCTTTCCATGCGTGGCTTCCTGAAGCGCACCCGGCCGCGCCCGCACCTGCATCCGCCATCATGTCAGGCGCGATGATTCCGCTTGGTTTCTACGGATTCATCAGGTTTTTCTCGGTTTTCTGCATGGAGCCCTCAAATGCAGTGGTCTATGGATGGACATTCCTTGCTCTCGGCGCCATCGGTTCGGTCGGCGGTATTCTCTTTGCGCTGCCGCAGGCGAACCTGAAGCGTCTTTTGGCGTTCTCCTCCGTTGAGAATATGGGCGTTGTTTCGATGGGCCTTGGCCTGTCGGCACTGATCGCCGGCAAGGATGCGAAGAATCCCCTTGCCGCTCTTTGCATGGCCGGTGCACTCGCCCATGTGCTCAACCATGCATTTCTCAAAGGTTCGCTTTTCCTTGCCGCCGGTTCAGTCCTTCGGCAGACCGGTACGCTTGATCAGGATCGCCTTGGCGGGCTTATGCGTCGCATGCCGTTTACCGGAACGCTTTTTGCAGTCAATGCATTCGGTCTTGCCGGATTGCCGCCACTCAACGGATTTCTGGGAGAGCTTGCAATCTATATCGGCGCGTTTTCCGCGATAAAGACGGGTGATCCCGTGCTGGTGGCGGCAGGTTTTCTCGTTGCCGTTTCGCTGTCCGTCACAGGCGGTCTCGCAATCGCTGCCTATGCAAAGGCGATAGGCGGCACGTTTTTGGGTGAACCGCGTTCGAAGATGGCGGATGACGCCGTGGAGACTCCACGCAGAATGTGGGTGGCGCAGCTTTTTCTGACGTGCCTTTCCGTTGCGATGGTTCCGAGGACGGTGCTTTTCGTGCACAGCATGACTGGCGGTTTTGCCACCGGCATACTGATTGTGGCGGCGGTTCTCGGAATGTCATTCGCCGCAATCACCGTTTCGCTTTTGCTTATCCGCCGCTTTGCGTGCCCACGCGGGGGTGAAAAGCCGCGATTGCCGGTATGGGACTGCGGCTACGACCGACCTACGGCGCGGATGGCCTACACCGCAATGGCGTTCACACAGCCGCTGGTAGATCTTTTCCGCCCGTTGCTTCGCACACGGCGCCATGTACTGCCGTTCAAGGGAGATCCTGCGTCGCCGTCTGACGCAGCAATTGCGACGGAGACTGACGATCTTGCGCTTGGCGGCCTTTGGCGCCCAGTGTTCACCAAGATTGCGCGCCTTTTCCAGCGTGTGCATCTTCTGCAGAATGGTTCGCTGCATCTCTACATTCTCATAATCCTTATGGCGGTGCTTGCGCTGCTCGTGTTCGCTTTCGTGTCATGAATATCCTTTGCATAATACTCGCCGCCATTCTGGCGCCGCTCTTTATCGGCATCGTCAACCAGACGAAGGCCTTTTTCGGCGGTCGCCGAGGGCCTGGGCTTTTCCGTTTGTATGCCGACATCCGCAAGCTTCTCGGCAAGTCTTGTCCGCGTCCTGAACATTCCACGTGGATTTTCGACATCGCCCAAAGCGCGTCCCTCGCCGCGGTAGCGGCAGCGGTCATCGTGTTTCCATGGACGGGCGGCGGCGGTCTTGCCTCATTGGTTCCCGCCGCGCTCTTCTTTTATCTGCTCGCCGCCGGACGTTTCTTCACGGTCATCGGTTCGCTTGACGCGGGCAATGCCTTCGAAGGGATGGGAGCTTCGCGTGAAGTGCAGTTCTCGGCTCTTGCGGAATTGGTCGTGTTCGTCATCCTCGGCTTTCTGGTGTTCCTTGCCGGAGACATTTCGCTTTCCGGTGTCCTGTCCGGCATCTCTCCGGGAGAGTGGAGGGCGAACGTGATTCCGCTTGTGCTTGTGTTTCTTGCATTTCTTGCGGTATTCCTTCTGGAGAACTGCCGTGTGCCTTTTGACGATCCGGAAACGCACCTTGAGCTGACCATGATCCATGAAGCGATGTTGCTTGATGTCGGTGGGCCTGATCTGGCGTTCGCCCTCTACGGCGCGGCTCTCAAGTTCGAACTCCTGGCGGCGTTTCTCGTCATGATGTTCATGCCGTGTTTCGGCAACGGATGGTTGCACGTACTTGCGCTGTTCTCAGGGATCGCGCTTCTTTCCGTCGCGACGGGCATAATAGAGTCGGTCATGGCGCGTATGCGATTCCTGAAGTCTCCGCAGACCATCATGGGCGCCGCTCTTGTTGCCGCACTCGCTGTTCTCATTTTCGTCTGTTTCTGAACCATATCTGAAAACAATGCTTACGCTTTCCGAAATAGTCCTGGCCTTGTTCCTTATCGCCGATCTGGCGTTGGCAGGAGCAAGCCGTCTCAAATACGCGATACGATTCGTAGCCATCCAGGGTCGGATGGTGGGGGTTCTGCCGGTACTTCTGTGGAATTGGGAGGGGAACGGATGTCCTGGGGCGAGAATCTGGATAATCGCCGTCGTTAACTCGCTCGTGAAGGGTGTCGCGCTGCCGATGCTCCTTGAATATGCGGTGCGCAAAGCCCGCACCCGTCGTGAACTCGAGCCGATTGTCTCGTTCCAGATGTCGCGCTTTATCGTGTTTCTGATGGCTGTCGGTGGTTTCGCCATAGGGCGTCTTCTGCACGTGCACGAGACAATCGCGTCGGAACTGGCGATTCCTGTCGCCTTCACCACAATGGGAACGGGGCTTCTTCTCATCTGCGCGCGCAAGAAGGCGATCACGCAGGTGCTGGGATTTCTTGTGCTCGAGAACGGCATATCCCTGTTCGGTGCAGGGATTCTCCTTGAATACGGAATCGTTGTAGAACTGGGGATTCTTCTCGACGTGTTTGCGCTCGTGTTCATTCTTGGTATCGCCATCTTTCAGATCAACCGCACGTTTGCATCGACAGATACGGATCAGCTCAATCATCTTGGCGACACGCATCTGATGCATCCGCACCATAAACACGATCACGTACACGACTGACATGGAATCTGCAATCAAACAGCTTCTCGTTATCCTCACCCCGCTGCTGTTCGTGGCGAATCTGGCGCAGAGTTTCTTCTATCTGCCTGAAGCCGACAGGCGTGAGGTCGGTAGCCATATGCCTCATTGGCTATATTACACGCTTCTGTTTCTTTTCTTCGGCGCGATGATGTTCGCTCTTACGGCATCCTCCGTGCCGCTCATGTGGGTCGCGGTGGAACTCACGACGCTCATGTCGGCTCCACTCATCGCTTACCATTGCGACAAAGGAAGTCTTGAGGCGATGTGGAAATACCTCCTGATCTGTTCCATCGGAATCGCATTCGCGCTCTTCGGGACGATGCTGGTCCTTCACGCCCAGTCAACCGGGAACGCCCGTTGGTACATGGCGGGTTTTGCGTTCGTTCTCGCAGGCTACGGTACGAAGATGGGCTTGGCACCGTTCCATACATGGCTTCCGGACGCACACTCAGAGGCTCCAGCTCCGGTCTCCGCGCTTCTTTCCGGCGCACTTCTCAACTGCTCGTTCTTCGCGATAGTGCGTTTCCGTGAAATGATGCCGGATGCCGCCGCGCCGTTCTGTGACCACGCGATGCTGGCGCTCGGAATCCTCTCGGTTGCGGTAGGTGCGGTATTTATGGTTCGTCAGACTGACTTCAAGCGGCTTCTTGCATATTCATCGGTCGAGCATATGGGACTTGTCATGGTGCTCTTCTCGCTTTGCCCGTCGTGCGGAAGGGTGGCAGCATTTGCTCTTCTCGCCCACATCGCCGCCCATTCTCTCACTAAGACGCTTCTCTTTCAGACTGCAGGAAATCTGCTGCTGGCATTCCGCACGCGCGCCGTCTCCGTCGTGCAGGGGCTTGGCGTTTCCATGAGGGGACA
>JAGBFY010000598.1 GCA_017936245.1 Kiritimatiellia bacterium | reverse complement strand
CTGCTGGAGTGTCGCTGCTGGAGTTGACTGCGGTCATAAGATTATGATATCATACGTATATTTTTAGATATAACCATTCAGCCGAGAGGGTGAATGAATAAACAAAAGGAGACACTAAGAATGAACAGACGTGAATTTCTCATGACTGCTGCGGCGGCAGGGCTTGCCGGATGCGCTACGAGCGGAGAGAAGAAGTGCTGCGCCAAGGCAGGCACCTGCGGCGGAAAGATTCTTTTCGGCGCTTGCCGTCCGCTCAAGGATGCCGCAATCCTCAAGGCTCACGGATACGACTTCTTCGAGACAGGCGTCGCCGGCATCCTCAAGCCGACCTGCTCTGAAGAAGAGTGGAAGAAGCAGAAGGAGCTCATCCTCAATGCTCCGATCCCGCTTCGCAGCTGCAACGGATTCCTCCCCGGCACCTTCCGTATCACTGGACCCAAGGCGGATTTCGCCCCGGCGCTGGACTATGCCGAAAAGGCGCTACGCCGCGCAGAGGAAGTCGGCGTGAAGACTATCGTGTTCGGCTCCGGCGGTGCGCGCAATGTTCCCGGGGACATCTGCGGGGACCGGAACCAGCGTCCGAAACCCGAGGATGGCGTCGCCCAGTACACGGAGTTCTGCCGCCTTCTCTGCAAGCGCGTTGAGGATCTTAAGACTGTCCAGATGGTGATCGAACCGCTTCGTCCGAATGAGTCGAACATCCTCAACTATGTCTGGCAGGGCATGCAGGTTGTACGTGACGTGAACAGTCCTCGTCTTCAGGAACTTGCAGACATTTTCCACATGATCTGCGGCCGCGAATGCCCCCGTTCCATCGTGGAGGCCGGTTGCCACCTCAAGCACTGCCACATCGCCTGCAAGGGTACTCGTCAGTTCCCTGGCACACGTCCTGACGATGCCGAGATATTCAAGCCGTATTTTGACGCACTCAAGCAGATCGGCTACACGGGCGGCGTTTCGTGCGAATGTGGTTGGCCGAAGGAGAAGGCTGAGTTCGAGAAGGCTCTTGACACCGCTCTCGCGCTCATGAAGTCTCTCGCCTGATAAAGCGATGATAGCCGCGCTGATCGCATCCATACTGGTCACGTTCCCGGCCGAGAACCAGAAACTGCCGGTGACGGACCGCACATATGTGATCGGCGCGGCGGAAACCAACCGCAAGGAGCGTCTCTACCTGAACGGCGTCGAAGTTGCCGTCTACAGGACAGGGGCGTTCCTTGCTATGGTCAGGACCAGCCCCGGCACCAACACCATTGAGTTCGTGCAGGGCACAAATACGCTTGTGCGGCGGTTTACGGTTGCTGCGCCGGAGAAGGTAAAGGTAAATGCATCAGCCGTGAAGGTTGAACCGTCTAGGCCGCGCAATCCATATGAGGATTTGGGTATCCCCACAAATGCCGTATTCGCGGCAAAACCTCCCAGGGGGACCCGTCTTTCGGATATCCATGTCATGGTTGACGCAGGGCATGGCGGCAAGGATTCTGGCGCACTTTCTCCAAGAGGGTTCAAGGAGAAGGATTTCAACCTGAAACAGGCACTTTCGCTTGAGGCGGAATTGCGGAAGGCAGGGTTCAAGGTCACCTTGACTCGCGGAGATGATGCTTTCCCGCCGCTGTACGACCGTCCGCGCCGGGCGGTTCGCGAAAAGGCGGATCTTTTCATTTCTATACATCACAACGCAACGGGCGTGGGCGGCAATCCGCGAGAAGCTCGCCACTGCGTAACCTATGCTTCGAATGATGCAGGACTTGCGCTTGCAAGGGCAGTGCAAAGACAGGTCGCTCAGGCTGTTGCTCCGGTGAAGGACAACGGAGCGCAGCTGAAGTCCTTGGCGGTATGCCGCAACCCTGCGGTTCCAAGCTGTCTGGTGGAAGTCGATTTCATAAATCTGCCTGAGGGTGAAGAGGCGTCCATGGATCCGGCAAGATGCAGGAACGTATCCCGCGCAATCGTCATGGGTGTCCTCGACTGGCTCGCTGAGTGATTGAGCCTAAAGCGCGGTTTGGCTACGGTTGTTTGCTGCAGCGCTGTTCAAGTTCCTTAAGCGCTTTCACTACTCCGACGGAAAAGCCTTCACGATGAACTTCATCGGATATGCACCATCCGCTCGAATCTACACTGTTGCGGACAAGGATGAGGCGTGGCTTGTTCAGGTCGTACACGGACGCAACTATGTTGCCGTGAGATGCCCGGACGATCAGATAACGATCATGCCCAATCTCTACACGGTGTATGAGCTTGACGCATTTCCGGCTGAAGATGTAATCGCGTCTCCGGATCTTGTCGAGAACGCAAAGCGCAAGGGATTCTGGGACTGAAGTGGCAAGGTTGCGGTTTAGTGCGGAAAATGATATACTTTATAACCAATTTTACACAACAATTAGAGGGATGACATTCCATGGCAGAGAAGAAAATGGAAGATCTGGCGGCTGAGCTTCAGTTGATATCTGAGGCGCAGGATTTTGTAGGCACATTCAAGATAATTGATGAGAACAAGGATGTCCTCACCTCAAACCTTCAGGCCGCAGGCGTGAAGGAGATTCTGAAGAAGGCGACAAAGGACCGCCTTCTTCTTTCGTTTGTGGAATCGGTGGGATTCGGAGCCCGTCCGCTGTCTGATTCGCTTGCACGGCTCTCCAAACTGATGGCGTTGACTCCGGGGGTGCGCGTTCTCAACGTCGCGTGGGGCCTTGGCGAGGTCAAGCGTCTCGATTATTTCTACCGCAAGATCACGGTTGATTTCAAGATGCGCAGGGGGCATCAGCTTACGTTCGACGCCGCGTGCGAAACGCTCGTCATCGCCCCTGAGGATCACATCCTCGTGACGGCCGCCGCCGACCCCAACCGCGTTGCGGCGATGATCAAGGAAGAGCCTGGCGAATTCGTCAAGGCAATGCTCAAGAGCTTCGGAGATATGCCGATCACGCGCCTTGAGGAGGAATGCGCGAAGCCGGGATTCGTCAAGAGCGCCAACTGGAAGGCGTTCTGGGACCGTGCGCGTGCCGACCTCAAGAAGGACAAGCTTGTTGAGATACCGGCCCGCCGCGCCGAGCCGCTCCATCTCAAGGCCTCCGCCGAGACGTACGGCGACAGCTGGTTCACGGCGTTCGCTCAGATGACCGATCCCAAGTCCATTCTCTCTTCCGTGAAGGAGCTTGAGGGGACGGGCAGGCTCAAAGCTCTCGATGAGGAGTCCAAGGCCAAGATATCCGACCGTCTGGCGTTTGCGCTGAAGGGTGCGCGCGGGGTGGATAACGCGCTGTATGCGCGCCTTGCGTTCTGCGTCGATGCGCTGAAGCTTGAGGAGCCTTCCGTGGCGAAGTGCCGCGCGTACCTTTGGGATGCCGACCGCTATCTCGCGGCGGCGCGTGACCTTCCCGCCCGCGACACCGACACTCTCGTGGTGTTCCTCACCGCTGAGAACCGTGAGGAAACGAAGCACAGGCTCTTTGCCGCACTGCCTGAGATGTGCTTCACGCTGCTTCTTGAGACGCTCAACTTCTTCTCGAACGACGCCGACTGTGAAGAGTCGGTCGCCGCCCTGCTGAAGAGTCCGCACCCTCCGGCCACGCTCGTCACCTGCGTGCTTGGCCGCTACGAGAACTTCAAGAAGTGGGAGAAGATCCCGAAGCTTCTGGTAATCCTTCAGCACGCAATCGCCCTTGGCGAGGGCAAGCAGTCTGGCGAGACTCTTCGCATGCAGAACATGATCCGCCGTCTCTTCGCCGACAAGGCATGGCTCGAGGAGATTTTCGGCAAGCTCACTCCGGACGAGAGGGCGATCATGTTCGAGCGCTTCCAGGCGTCGTCCGCATGGGATCCCGCCACGCACCGCACGATCACTGTGCGCATGACGAAGCTCGATGAGGGGCTCGTCTCCCGCATGGCGAAGCGTGTTGAGCGCAAGGTCGAGGAACGCATCACGTCCCAGCGCAGCTACAACGAGAAGAAGGCGGCATACGAGAAGCTCGTCACAGTGGACATGCCCGAGAACACGAAGCGCATCGAGTTCGCGCGCGGTTATGGCGACCTCAGCGAAAATGCCGAATACCAGTACGCAAAGGATGAGCAGAGGGCTCTTCTCCAGAAGCAGTCTCTCATGCAGAAGGATCTCGACGAGGTCAAGCCCACGCTTTTCGAGAATGTCGAGGCGGACGAGGTGCGTCCAGGAACGGTCGCTGTCGTTTCTGTCGATGGAGTCGAAAAGGCGTATGCCATTCTCGGCGAATGGGATAACGAACCCTCGCTGAACGTGATCTCCTCCAAGACGAAGATCGCTGCAAACCTGCTTGGACGCAATGCTGGCGATGCGGTGGAGCTTGCGGATGCCGAAGGCAAGGCGATTGCCGCAACGGTCGTGCGTGTCGAGCCGCTCTCTGACGAACTCAAGACCTGGATCAAGGGCTGATAAGGAAAGGAACCTTAAGTCATGGCAACAGCAAAGAAAAGCACAGTCAAGAAGTCTGCGGCGGAAACGCCCAAAAAAGAGAAGAAGTCTCCGCCGAAGATGAAGAAGATGGTGGTGAAGCAGCCTTCTGCAGCGGTGGAAGAGGAGCTTTTCGAGAATGATTCCAAGGATTTCGCGTTTGCGTTTGCCGCATCCATGATGCAGGAGCAGAGCGCGGAGGATGAAAAGAAGTCGCAGGAGGCCGCATCCAATACGGTCAAGCTTACGAAGCGTCCTACATCCCGTTCGCGCGGGGAGGAGACGCTTAAGTTTTCCGATTCCGACCTTGCCCAGTTCCGCAAGTCGCTGATGGCGCTCCGTCAGTCCATCGTCGGCAAGACGGCTACGCTGAAGACGAATGCGCTTGAGCAGACGATCGACCGCGCCGGAGAGGACGAGGACGGAAGCGACAGCTTCATGCGCCTTCAGAACCTCGGCCAGGTGGGTGAGCAGAACAAGACCCTCCAGAAGATCGAAGAGGCTCTTCACAGGATCGACGACGGCACCTACGGCATCTGCGACATGTGCGGACAGCTCATCCGCAAGGCACGTCTCCAGCATCTTCCCTTTGCGCACACCTGCATGGAGTGCCAGAGCGAAATGGAAGCGAACCGCGATCCCCGGAGCTGATGGAACCGTCCATGCGCAGGTTGGTGTTCTCCTTTGCCGCCGTGACGCATCTGCTCCTGCTGGATCAGATTGTGAAGGTGTATGCAATTCAACGGCTCAAGGGAGCGCCGCCTGTTGAATTGCTGCCGTTTTTCAACCTTGCGTATGTAGAGAACCGGGGTTGTGCCTGGGGGATGTTCCAGGGGCAGGTTTGGCCGCTGGCGGTGTTTGCGATGATCGCTTTTGCGTTTCTCGTGTGGAAGCGCAAAAGTGTATTCCCTTCCGGAGCATGGGGCTGGATTGCCGAGCATCTGCTTTATGCTGGAATCCTGGGGAATCTGATAGACCGTCTCTACTATCGTTTTGTCGTCGATATGTTCGACTTCCATTGGGGCGTACATCATTTCCCGTGTTTCAATGTCGCCGATGCCTGCATAACGGTCTCGGCCGGAATCCTTATCGCCTTCTCCATTTTTTCGAAAGAGGCTCAGTCAAAGAGCGACTCAGTGACGTAAAAGAGGGATGACTTAAGATGAAGACGCTTTTTGTGATAGATCTTATGCCCTTCCTGTACAGGGGGCATTTCGTTTTTCTGAACAAGCCGCGGCTCACGTATTCGGGGCTCAACACCTCTGCGCTGCTCGGCTTCGTCAACGGCGTGATGGCGATGCTGAAGGAGCACACCCCTACGCATGCGGTTCTCGCGATGGATCCGACAGGAAAGACGTTCCGTCATGAGTCATACCCGGAGTACAAGGCGCGCCGGCAGAAGATGCCGGAGGATCTTGCCGCCAACATCCCATATGCGTTCGAGGTGTCTGAGGCGTTGGGCATTCCTGTGCTGCGCAAGGAAGGGTACGAGGCGGATGACATAATCGGCACGCTTGCCGTGAAGGCGGAGGCTGACGGATTCGATGCGATCTATGTCGTCACTCCCGACAAGGATGCCGCCCAGCTCGTGACGGAGAAGATCAAGCTGTTTCGTCCCGGACGCGGCGCCGCTCCGTCGGAGGTTCTTGGAATCGACGAAGTCAAGGAACACTGGCATCTTTCCAGCCCGAAGCAGATGATCGACTATCTCGCCCTTGCCGGCGACGCCGCCGACAACATTCCCGGAATCAAGGGAATCGGAGAGAAGAAGGCAGCTCAGCTGCTTGCGGAATGGGGATCCATAGAGAACATGGTGGCCAATGCGGCTGAGATACCGGGAAAGGTCGGCGAGTATGTCCGTGGCGGAACGGAAGACGCGAAGATGTCGAAATATCTCACGACAATCCGCACGGACGTTCCGCTGGATGTGGATTGGGATTTCTGCAGGCTTGAGGCCCCCGATCCGGACAAGCTCTCCGCGGTCTGCGTGAAATATGAACTCTTCAATCTTGCGAAGAGGTTCGGCATTTTCCTTTCGCCGATAAACGTAAGGGCAAAGGAGGATTCGCGGAACGGTTCCGAACAGGGCGAACAGCTGCGGACGCTGGCTGATGTTCCTCACGACTATCGTCTTGTCACGACCGAGTCGCAGGCGCGTGATCTAGCGGCGATCCTTGAGGCCGCGCCGCGTTTCGCGTTCGATACGGAGACGACGGGAACGGACTCGCGTACTGCCGATCTCGTTGGCATGAGCTTCGCCACCGAGCCGGGCAAAGCCTGGTACGTATCGGTTCCGCGCGGATACTCAGGCGAGATCGATCTCTTTTCGATGGCGTTGGATGGTGGCGCTTCGGCGAAGGAGTTTGTGAAGCTGTTCGCAAAGGCGTTTGCCGATCCGGCGAAGACCCTGATAGCGCAGAACGCGAAGTTCGACATGAACGTGCTGCAGCGCTACGGAATCGTGTTCGGCTCCACTGTGCACGACACGATGCTGGAGCATTACGTTCTTGACGCCGCCGCACGGCACAGCATGGACGCGATGGCCCGTGAGCGTCTTGGCTACATGCCAATACCGATAGAGAACCTGATCGGCATGAAAGAACGCGGCAAGCTCCAGAAGAATATGGGCGAGCTCGCGCCCGAGACGATTCTCGACTATGCCGCCGAGGATGCGGATGTCGCCCTCAGGCTTGAGGATGTACTGCGTCCTGCGGTGAAGGAGGCCGGACTCCTTGGTGTTCTCGAGGATTGCGAAGAGCCGCTGATGGAGGTTCTCTCCGAAATGGAGAAGACAGGCGTGAACATCGACGTGTCTGCGTTGCGCGCCTACGGGGTTTCTCTTGATCGGGAAATCCAAGGCCTTGTGAAATCCATAATGGCGTTCGGGAATCCCGGGATGAACGTTGACTCTCCGAAGCAGATCGGGGAACTTCTTTTCGACAGACTCAAACTTGATCCTACGGGTGTGAAGCGTACGACAAAGGGGCATTGGTCCACGGACGAAAAGACGCTTCAGAGCGTCGTCGGACTGCATCCCGTCGTTTTTGACATCCTTGAGTACCGTGCATGCGCAAAGCTCAAGTCCACATATGTGGAAAAGCTTCCGCAGTGCATAGATCCGAAGGACGGTCGCATCCACACGACGTTCGCCCAGGCTCTCACCGAGACGGGGCGTCTCTCGTCCAGCGAGCCGAACCTGCAGAACATTCCCGTCCGCTCCGAGCGCGGCAAGAACATCCGCGCCGCAGTCGTTCCGCGTGACGCAAACCATCTGCTCGTGTCTGCGGACTACTCTCAGATCGAACTGCGCCTCATGGCGTCGATGAGCGGCGATTCGGCGATGAAGGATGCGTTCGCCCGCGGCGAGGATATTCATCGCGACACCGCCGCGCGCGTGTTTGGCGTTCCTGCCTCCGAGGTTACGCCTGAGCAGCGTTCGAAATGCAAGATGGTGAACTTCGGTATCATCTACGGCATATCGGCGTTTGGTCTTGCGCAGAGGCTCAAGATAACGCGCACAGAGGCGGCTGAGCTTATTGATACGTACTTCAAGCTGTATCCCGCCGTCCGCAAATACATGGATGATGCCATTGCCAAGGCGCGTGAGACGGGCTATGCAGTTACGCTGCTTGGACGCCGCCGCACGCTGCGCGACATAAAGTCCCGCAATGCCACCGCACGTATGGCCGCAGAGCGCGACGCGATCAACACTCCGGTGCAGGGAACCGCTGCGGACATGATCAAGCTCGCCATGGTGCGCGTGTCACGTGCGCTCAAGGAGGCGGGCTTGAAATCGAAGATGGTGCTGCAGATCCATGACGAACTACTCTTCGATGTCCCGAAGGATGAAGTCGAGCAGGTCAAGGAGATTGCGGTGCGCGAAATGACAGGCGCCATGCAGCTTGATGTTCCGCTTGAAGTATCCGTAGGCGTCGGCTCGAACTGGCTTGAAGCGCACTGAGCGGCTTCAGTTCGGCAAGGCTTCCATGATTGAAACGCCTGCGCTGCAGCCGATACGGTTCGCGCCGGCGTCAATCATCTTCATTGCGTCCTCAAGCGTACGGATGCCGCCGGCGGCCTTGACACCCATCGTCTTGCCGACGGTCTTGCGCATAAGCGCAACATCTTCGGGCGTTGCGCCGCCTGATCCGAAGCCAGTGGAAGTCTTCACGAAATCGAAACCTGCTTTCTTTGCGAGACGGCAGGCCAACACTTTTTCGTCATCCGTAAGATAGCAGCATTCGATTATGAGCTTCGTCACAACATCATCGCAGATCTTCTTGGAAGCGAGATTGAGAAGCATGAGATCTTCAAGGATTTGTTCGGAAGGTTTGGATCTCAGATCGCGGATATTGAGCACGTAGTCGATATCCAAAGCGCCTGCTTCAACCATTTCAATGGCTTCGGCGCATTTCGTGCGAACGGTGTTCTGTCCGAGAGGGAACCCCACCACGGTGCCGACGCGTACACCAGAACCATCCAGCAGAGCCGCGGCCTTCGCGACTTCTGCCGGATTCACCATCGCACACGCAAAGCCGTACTCCTGCGCCTCCGCGCAGAGAACCTCGACCGCGTCAGTCGAACCCGCCGCCTTCAGAAAGGTATGGTCAATCAGGGCGGCGAGTTTGCGATTGGTGATGGCCGTCACTTGCCGCAGCACTTTTTGTACTTCTTGCCGCTGCCGCATGGACACGGATCGTTGCGCCCGATCTTGGGTTCTTCCCGCACATACGGAACGCCGGTCTCAATCTCGCCGTCGATGAACTTCCATTCGCCGTCTAGCTTCTTGAAGTAGGCGTGCTCATGGTGTTCGACAGCTTCACCGTTTGCGGCGTAGCGGGCGACAAACTCCACATAACCCTCTTCGTCGTTCTCGCCGCCACGGTCGGTACCGAGAATCATGAGACCCTGCCAGGTGGAAGCATTCGCCCATTCTGTGCATGCCTTCTCGTCGAATTCCTTCTGAACCTCAGGTCCGGCGGACGTCTTGAGGAACGGAATCTTCTTTACCGCGTATGCGCAGTAGCGCGCACGCATGAGAGCTTCGGCGGTTTTAGCCTTGACTGTTCCGTCATGGATCGGCGCACAGCACTCGCCGTAGGTCAACCCACTGCCACAGGGACAAACTTCTGTCTTTTCCATTTTACTTCACCTTGCAGGGGCAATCATAAAGATGCCCCATTTTAGTTCGTTTCGTCTCAAGATACCGTTCGTCATACTCAGTCGCGGGAATCACGACCGGCACACGTTCGGAAATTTCTATTCCATATCCGGCAAGACCCTTGATCTTGCATGGATTGTTTGTGATGAGCCGCACCTTGGAAATCCCAAGATCGCCCAAAATCTGAGCGCCTTCGCCATATTCACGGAGATCCGGGGCAAAGCCAAGCGCGACGTTGGCCTCCACCGTATCCATGCCGGCCTCCTGCTTGCGGTATGCATGGAGCTTGTTCTTAAGCCCGATGCCTCGGCCTTCCTGGCGCATGTACAGGATTGCACCGCGCCCCTCTTTCTCGACCATGCTCATGGCCTCGTGGAGCTGCGGCCCGCAATCGCACCGCTGGGAACCCAGCACGTCGCCAGTGAAACATTCTGAATGCACTCGCACAAGAGCCGGGGTGCCGTCTGATACGTCGCCTTTCACAAGAGCGAGGTGTTCAAACCCTGTTACAAGCGACTTGTACATTGAAAGGCGGAAATGTCCCCATGCCGTCGGCATATCGACCTCTTCGACCTTCTGCACAAGACGTTCGATGCGGCGGCGATAGGCGATGAGCTGCGCGATGGTCATGAACTTCAGGCTGTGCCGCGACGCAAACTCCTCGAGATCGGGCATTCGCGCCATGGTACCATCTTCCTTCATGATCTCGCAGCAGAGCCCAACCTCTTCAAGCCCTGCCAACCGGCAGAGATCGACTGTGGCCTCGGTGTGACCGGCACGCTTCAGCACTCCGCCTTTGCGCGCTTCGAGCGGGAACATATGCCCCGGCCTGCGGAAATCCTCGGGTTTTGCGTCTGGCCTGACACATGCAAGCGCAGTTATGGAGCGCTCCGCCGCGGAGATTCCGGTGGTCGTATTCACGGCGTCGATCGACACAGTGAACGCCGTCTGGTGATTATCCGTGTTCGTCTCGACCATCTGGTTCAGATCGAGCTTGCGGCACCATTCCCGGGACATCGGCATGCAGATCAATCCCTTTGCATGCGTCGCCATGAAGTTTATGTTCGCGGCGGTGGCGAATCGCGCCGCGCAGATACAGTCGCCTTCGTTTTCGCGATCCTCATCGTCGGTGACAACAATAATCTCACCGCGCGCGAGCGCGGCGAGACATTCCTCAACACTATCGAATTCCTTTTTCAAAACAGCCGGATATTCTACCATATATCGAGGTTTTGCGGAACGCATCAGATGTTGAATCGCGGTTTCTGCGCCGTGCCGTAGTCGGACACGATCTGAAGGTTCTTGTGGAAGCGCGCATGGGTGACCGGATAGTCGTCGCCAGGCTTGCCGAGAGCGGCGATTCGGAGAATCGTGTTCGCCCAAAGGAAGGCTGTCGTTTCATTGCGGGTCATAAGAAGCATGCGACGGGCCTCGAGGCACTGCTTCATGCCCATGGTGATTGCGCGACGCGGGAAGTTCTCAAGGTTGCCGGCGACTCCACAGTGGCGGGTGGAATCGATCGTGCGCGTGAACTCGTTGATCTCAAGGATGCGTGGGTTTGATTCGGCAACGCCGGGACCGGGCTCGTTGAACGCAACATGACCGTGGATGCCGATGCCGCCGTAGCAAACCTCGATTCCGCCGGCATCTTCGATCATCTTGGGAAGATCCTTGATGTTCTCGGGCGTGGGGAATATGATCTGATCCTTGGGCATGATGAGATCGGGGCGGATGCGGTTGAACAGCAGCGGTCCAATCTGGCCGCGGAACGAAAGCGGGCTCGTCATGGGGATGAGTTCATCCTTTTCATCGTCCACATATTCATCCATGAAGAAGAAGCGTACATTCTTCAGATTCAGCTGACGGTAGTTGATCTTCTCCGCCATGAGACGGTACGGCTGGGTGGGACCGACCGGCATGATGAAGCTGACGATCTTGTCGCCATTGGCGGCCTTTTCGAATTCGTTGACCATCTCCTCGGCGAGATAGTCGTACACCTCGTCAAGGGTGGGGAACAGCACGAGCTGCCCGTTGGAGCGTTTCACAAGCTCATCGGTGTCCAACGCAAGAATCTCGCGTACTTCGTCTCTACGTTCATTTCTGGTCATGATAAATCTCCTTTTTGTTGAACGTCAATTATAGTTGATTGCCGAAATAAAAGCAATCCCCAGGCGAGGAAAGATACATGGCAGCACAATAGAAAAGAAGATGTGTGATGGGCTTTGAATTGTGGTATAATAGGCGGTCTTATGGGACAGATAGAAGAAACACTCGAGCTGACGCTCGATTTCACAAAGCTTGAAAAGGTCGGCAAGCAGGTTGCCGATACGCGCGCCGCAGGCTCTGCGGACTGCGATCCGGGAGTTATACCCGTGGCCATCCAGAATGTCGACACCAAGGAGGTAATCCTTGTCGCCTACACCAACGAGTATGCGATGAAGGAGTCCTTCAAGAAGCGCAAGCTCATCCTTTGGTCCACGAGCCGCAACAAGCTGTGGTTCAAGGGCGAGACGAGCGGTGAGACGTTCGACCTCATCGAGGCGTACGTGAACTGCGAGCAGAATTCGCTTCTGTATGTGGTACGTCCTTGCCGTGGCGGAATCTGCCACACGAAGAACGCCGCAGGTGAGCCGCGCAACTGCTACTACCGCAAGATAGATTTCGATACGCTTGCATTAACCAACATAGATGAATAAACAAAAAAGGAGAAAATAAAATGAGCTGGGGCCCATGGCAAATACTTCTCGTACTCGCTATCATTCTTGTCCTTTTCGGCGGCAAGAAACTTCCTGAGCTTGCCCACTCCCTCGGCAAGTCGCTTGGAGAGTTCAAAAAGGGCAAGGAAGAGGGTGATAGGGAGACGGCTAAGCCCGAAGTGGAAAAGGCAGAGGCCAAGCAGATCTCCGATCCTAAGCCTGTTACGCCGGAAGTAGTCGGCTAATACGTTTCTGTAACGGCTAAAGCGCTCCGCGAAGTTCAGATCATCAGATCTGAAAGGATTTCGCGG